>JAUSNC010000025.1 GCA_030645645.1 Candidatus Parcubacteria bacterium | reverse complement strand
TGGAAATTAATTGAAGGCGCGCAATACAGCTATATCTTAAGTAAAGATCCTTTAGCCGGTCCGGATTTAGTCCCGGATAAACCGGCCGGCGAAATGATTTGGATGGGGGATATAAAATACGAGGGTTTAGAAGACGGAATTTATTACTTCAGTTTGCTCCAAAAATTACCGGGTGAAAACTGGTTTATGAAGGTCACTTATCGGGCGATGGTTGATTCAATAAAACCGGAGGAATTTACCCCGGAAATCGGACAAGACATGGCTTTATTTGAAGGCAGAAAATTTCTAAGCTTTATAACAACCGATCAAACTTCAGGGATTGACCATTATGAGATAAACGAGACTGGAACCTGGAAAATTGCCCAGAATCCTTATGTTTTAGAAAATCAAAGCTTAAATAATAAAATATCCGTAAAAGCAATAGATAAAGCCGGGAACGAAAGAATTACTGAGTATGTTCCAGAGGCCGTTCCTCAAAAAATACCTTCTTATCTGGTAATAGTTTTTATACTGGCAATAATAGGATTTTTAGGGATAATAATGCTTAAAAAGCGAAGATAAGCGCGGATTCGCTTTAAATTTTTAATTTATGAGACGGATTTCCATCATATTTACAATTATTCTTCTGGCGGGATTCGGATTAATTTCTTCAGTTCAAGCCCAAACCGCTTCTTTGTATCTTGCCCCGTCTTCAGGGAGTTTTCTGACAGGAAGCACCTTTAGCGTTTCCGTTTTTGTAAATACTGAAGGCAATGAAATAAACGCAGTATCGGCAGAAATAACCTTTCCTCCGGAAATTTTACAAATTACTTCGCCGGCCGCCGGCACGTCTTTTATTACCGAGTGGATTACTCCTCCTAATTATTCCAATGAGAAAGGGATAATCAGCTTTAGAGGGGGGATTCCTTGGGGAATTAAAACTTCTGCCGGCCTCGTTTCTACAATTACATTCCGGACGGTGGCTTCGGGAAAAGCGAAAATCAGTTTTGGCAAGAATTCCAGAATTCTTTTAAACGACGGAAAAGGTACGGATATACTTACGACCATTATTAATGGAGAATATAATATCATTATTCCTCCGCCGGAGGGCCCTATCGTATTTTCTCCTACTCATCCCGAACCAAATGTCTGGTATTCTGATGCCAATCCGTCTTTCAGCTGGGAGAAGGAGGCGGGGATATCTGATTTTTCCTGGAGTATTGATCAAAATCCGAACGGAAGGCCGGACAGCATCGGAGAAGGCCTTCAGAATATAACTTCATTTACCGATCTTGATGATTGAATATGGTATTTTCACCTGCGCCAGCAAAAAGAAGGAGTATGGGGGAAAACATCCAACGTCCAGGTGAAAATAGACACAGCTCCTCCTAGGGAATTTATCCCGCAAATAAAAACATATAATCAGTTTATCGATTACCAGACGACAGTTTATTTTGAAACAGCCGACGATGCTTCAGGGGTTGATTATTACGAAGTGAGTATTGTTGATTTTAATGCCAAAGAACCATCCCGCTCTTTTTTCACCGAACAGATTTCGCCTTATAAAATTTCAGTTAGAGAGCAAGGAAGGTACAATGTTATAATAAGAGCGATAGATAAGGCGGGAAATGCAAGGGACGAAGAGGCTAGCTTCAGGATAATGACTCCTTTAATCACCAATGTTACCGGAAAAGGATTGGAGATTATGGGATCGTTTTTCCCTTGGTGGATGTTAGGATCGGGAATTTTCCTAATTTTGGCCGGAATAATCGCAGGAATAATTTCCTTGATTAGAAGAAAACAAAAAAGCGTTCTATGAAAAAAGCGTTATTTATTTTCATAATCTTTTTTATAGCGTCCTTTGGGATAGCCTCTGTTGCTCGGGCAGAAAGCGCTTCTTTATATCTTTCTCCACATTCTGGTACTTTTTATGTCGGAAGCACTTTTGATGTTTCAATATTTGTTAATACCGAAGATAACAGCATTAATGCATTAGATGTAAATTTAAAGTTTTCACAGGATAAACTTCAGGTTACTTCTCCTACGGCTGGAAGCTCTTTTATTTCAATTTGGGTTGATCAACCATTCTACTCAAATCAAGATGGTATTATTAGTTTTAAAGGCGGAGTGCCCTCTCCTGGGATTAACACTTCAGCTGGATTAGTATCCACTATTACTTTTAGGGTTAAAGCTCCAGGGACTGCATTTATTTCTTTTTCAGATTCTTCTCAGGTTTTACTTGCCGATGGTAAAGGAACTAATATTCTCAAAACTGCGACAATGGGAGAATATAAATTAACAATTCCTCCTCCTGATGGTCCAAAAATCTTTTATACCAGTCATCCAAGTCTCACAAGTTGGTATAGAAACAACAACCCTACTTTTTCCTGGGAAAAAGAAATAGGAGTAAATGATTTTAGCTATTCTCTAAGCCAGGATCCAGGCGAAATCCCTGACAATGTTTCTGAGGGCCCTCTAACTTCAGTTACTTTTAATGATATTAAAGATGGAATATGGTATTTTCATTTAAAAGTAAAAAAAGAAAATGTTTGGGGAGGAGTTAGTCATTATCCTCTTCAAATCGATAAAACTCCACCCAAAAATACCATTCTTAATGTTGAGAAAATAGGGAGAATAACCGGATCAAGGTTTTTTGCTAATTTTTCTGCCGATGATTTGCTTTCAGGAATTGATCATTATGAATTAAGCTTAGTTAATATTTCAAATCCTCAAGAGGGAGCTAGCCCATTTTTTATAGAAGTAGTTAGTCCTTATCGTATTCCATATGAATTGTCAGGAAAATACACCATAATGGTCAGATTTTATGATAAGGCCGGTAATTATAGCGAGGTTCAGTCAGTTTTAAATATTATTAGCCCCCTTATTTCCTACACGGAAAAAGGGATTAGTCTTGGAAGTGTGTTTTTACCTTGGTGGCTGGTCTATCTTTTAATTGGAATTTTCTTTATTGTTGTTGGTTGGGAGATTTATCATGTTTTAATACGCAAGAATTTAGCCAAAAGTTTAAAAAGAGAGGTGGCTGAAGCAGAAAAGGAAATTGAAGACGTTAGGATATTGGAAAGAAAAATTAGGGAAACAAGGACGCTTGAAGAAGAAACTAAAGAAGAGATGGAAAGACTAGGGAGGAAATTAAAAAATAAAGAAGAAACCGATATAAAATGAAAAGATTATTTTTCTCTATTATTTTAATACTTTTAATGTTTTTTTGGATATTTGTTCCTCCTGCCAAGGCAGAAGGCGCTTCTTTATATCTTTCACCAGCAGGGGGGACGTTTTTTGTCGGAAGCACTTTTGATATTTCTATTTTTATAAATACTGGGGGAAATAATATTAACGCTGTTAATGTAGAATTAAAATTTGATCCAAAAAAAATTCAAATAGCCAGTCCCACAACAGGAAAATCTTTTATTGCTGTTTGGGTTTCTCAACCAAATTATTCTAATATTAATGGGACAGCTTCCTTTCAGGGCGGGGTGCCTTCTCCAGGTGTTAATACATCTTCTGGTTTGGTCTCTACCATCACTTTTCGGGTTATTACTCCAGGAGAAACAACTATTTCCTTATTGGATTCTTCCCAAATTCTTTTAGATGATGGAAAAGGAACAAATATTTTAAGTTCTTTGTCTCGTGGAGTATATACTTTTAAAATTCCTCCGCCAGAAGGTCCGACAGTTTTTTCTACTACGCATCCCGATCAGAATAAATGGTACAATAACAATTCTCCCACTTTTTCATGGGAGAAAGAAGAGGGGATTACTGATTTCAGCTATACCTTGGACGACAGTTTTTTCAGCAATCCGGATAATATCTCCGAAGGGGATTACACCTCTGTTTCCTTTTCCGATTTGAAGGATAAAATTTGGTATTTTCATATTAAAGCAAAAAAAGCCGGCGTTTGGGGAGGAATAAGCAATCATATCATCCAGGTTGATACTACTCCTCCGGCCTTTTTCAAGCTTTCCTTTGAACCTACTTTAAGGCTTCCTTTAACAACTTCACGTACGCCAACCGTATCTTTTCTGACAACAGATAATCTTTCAGGCGCCGACCATTATGAATTGAAAATTATTGATTTGGGAGATTCCTTGGAAAAATCATCACCCGGATTTTTTATTGAAGCATCTTCCCCTTATAAAATACCGTCCCTTACCGATGGTGAATATGAGATATTAGTAAGGGCTTATGACGTAGCCGGAAATTGGAGGGATAGTTCCCAAAATATAGAAGTGATTCCCGTTAATAAGATTTTTTACGTAACCAAAAACGGAGTATATATTTTTAATATATTTCTGTCTTGGCAGAAAGTAATTTTATTCCTCATTTTTCTGATTGCTTTGATTTTAATAGCAGTTTCTACATGGCGGAGGACGCAAAAGAAATTAAAGAAAGAGAGGGAAAAGTTAGAACAGATTCTGACAAAAACCAGAAAAGAAAACGAAGAGATTAAGGAAAAACTACAAAAAACAAATAATCCTGACGATAAACCAGAATCTTCAGCGAGCGTTTAAAATTAAGAATTAAAAATCCTAAACGGTTTTCCTTATAAAACAATGATTATTACAGAAAATTTATCAAAAATTATCAGAGGCAGGCGGATTATGACGATAATCGTTTTTGCTTTTCTATTTTTTTTATTTAAGTTCGCCTTTGCGCAGGACGGCGTTTCAATTTCTCTCTTTCCGGAATCCGGGAGTTTCAGGATTGGGGACGAAATAAAAATGGATATTAAAATAAACGCGGCGGGGATTCCAATAAACGCCTCCGAGGTTGTTCTCCGTTTCCCGCCGGATAATTTTGAAGTGGCGAGTATCTCAAAAAATGGCTCAATTTTTTCCCTCTGGCCAAAGGAGCCGTTTTTTTCCAACACTCTTGGCTTAATTTCATTTATCGGCGGTACGCCGCAGCCCGGTTTTAGCGGGGAAGGCAATGCTATTGCAGTGAAATTAAAAGCAATAAAAGAGGGAGAATCTTCAATTACTTTTGACGAGGGAAAAATATTAGCAAATGACGGCAAGGGGACTAATGTTTTAGCTTTCCTTCATACGGCTAAATATTTCATTATGCCGCCAGGGG
>JAUSNC010000012.1 GCA_030645645.1 Candidatus Parcubacteria bacterium | reverse complement strand
AGATTTGTTTTTGGTTTTATTCGGATTGTGTGAGTTCTTCATGCTTGTCCTTGTTTAATATTTTTCTTTTCTTCCGCAGTCAAAGAAGTAAGCCATAAAATAAACGGTCTCCTGAGCTTATCAATGGACCAGGTGCTATTTTTAAAAATCGAAGCTTTTTCTATTTTAAAACGTGAAAGCAAAGGTATTGTAGCCTGCAAACTTAAGGGGGACAGCCTGTTGTGCTCTGTTAGAAATTCTTCCTTTGTGGCATTCTGCGATATGCCTGCCGGAGACTGGTCCCTATTTATAAATCTTCTAAAGCTCTGATTCATATATTTAAAATAAAATGCAACTCGAAGCTCTATGAGTTGCAAATATTATAATTCACCGGCTATTTTTGAAAATAAATATACCTATTTGTACCCAAACCTTAACTATTTTCATACTAGCTTACTTCGGTTTAAAATGCAAATTGGACATAAGGAAAATATAAAAAAGGAAATAAAAAATCCCTTTGAAGAAACTTTATTAAATTTCTTCACAGGGATTTACACAAAAATACTTAGGTTACCCATTACACTAAGGAATTCCTGCAAATTTTTCAGCGAAGCCGTCTTAAGCGTATTTTCTACATCTTTTGTATCCATATTCAGCTTTTTGGCTATTATTTCGATAGTCTTTACAGAAAAATCAGGTGTTTTATAAAGCTTAAGCTGTCCTTTTATTATTTTGACAATCGCTTCTTCAAAATCTTCCGCTGTGTAAAGTTTAGCCAATTCTTCCATCACTTTACTCTCAACTTCTGTCAGGGGGAATTTCATTTCTATCTCCATTTTCTTCACTTATAAATAATCCTATCGATTAGTAATTAAAAAGTCAAATAACCGAAAATAAATGCTTATCGTAAACTATCTGCAAGCGCTATGGCCTCTCCGGCGATATAGCCGGTGCTCCAGCACATCTGCAGATTAAAGCCCCCTGTTTTGCCGTCAACGTCAATAATTTCTCCTGCAAAAAACAAGTTATCAATTATTTTTGATTTCATTGTCTTATGGTCTATTTCTTTTAAAGATATTCCTCCTCTCGTAACTTTAGCTTCGTCAAAGCCCAAAATACTTGCGGCGGTAACTTCAAGGCTTTTAAAAGCCTTTATTAGCATTCTCTTTTCCTGTTTTGACATATTATTCGCTATTTTATTTTTATCTACTCCAGCAATGCCGGACAAAACTTCAGCAAGTCTTTCAGGCACAAAATCTGATAATATATTTTTAACTGTTTTCTTCGGATATCTTTTCAAGATGTCGTCGAGATTTCCTTCAAGTTTTTCATGATTTAGTAAAGGCAATAAATCAAGATATATCTTTATTCCGGATTTCTCCAATAGATCTCCCACCTTTGCGCTGATATCTAAAGCGGCCGGCCCGCTTATGCCAGAATGCGTAAATAAAAGATCTCCGCTCTCACTGAACTGCCTTTTTCCTTTTTGCCCTGCTTCGGGAGAAAATACGCTTATCTTAATGTCTCTAAGGCTTATACCCTGCAGATTTTCAACCCATTTTTCCTTTAATCTTATTGAAGACAAAGCAGGCATTGGCTTTATAACCGTATGTCCTAAATCTTCACTTAATTTATAACCGGAACCGTCAGAGCCGGTAAGCGGATATGATTTTCCTCCGGTGCAGAAAATATATTTTTCAGCCGTAATTTCCCGGCCTCTAAGAATAATCTTACTGATTTTCCTCCGCCCAGCCGCGTTATTCGCCGTTTCAACGGACACAACTTCAGAATTAAAAAGTATATTTACTGAACCTTGTCCTGAACTTGTTGAAGGATTTCCTGTTAAATATCTATTTAGCGCTTCTAGAACTTCTTCTGCGTCATCGTTAATCGGAAAAACCCTTTTACCTCTTTCAGTTTTGGTTTTTATTCCTATCTTTGCAAAAAAATCCATTATTTCCTTTGGCCCGAAAACGGAAAAACTATGGAAAAGAAATTCTCCGTTATTATAGTTTTTCACCAGTTCTTTTAAATTAAATTCCGCGTTAGTTATATTGCACCTGCCGTTGCCGGTTAAAAGGAGTTTTTTACCAAGCTGTTTGTTTTTTTCTATCAATATAACTTTTGCGCCGGATTCTGCCGCCGTGCCGGCTGCCATCATTCCGGCAGGACCGGCCCCGATAACGGCAACGTCAAATTTATCTTCTTTTGCCATAACCAAAGCGGCCTGACGGCCTGCGCCCGCCGCCATGGCCTCCGTAAGACTGCCGGGCCGGTGAAGCGCTTCTATCAGACCTGTTCCTATTCGAAGAATAGTTACTATTATTAAAGGTATTAAATTGCTGATTTAAATTAGATGAAAGATCTGGTAATTTTAAAATTGGCAGAAATATCCTGGTTAATTTTTCAATATCTTTAACTTTGCCTCCCTGATCCGGCAAAACAAAAGAAATTGCCTTGCCCGCCATGCCGGCCCTGCCGGTTCTTCCAATGCGGTGTACATAATCTTCCGGATTTTCAGGAAGATCAAAATTAATGACCAATTCAATGCCTTTTACGTCTATTCCCCGTGAAGCAATATCGGTTGCCACAAGCACTCTGTATTTGCCGAGTTTAAACCCTTCCAATGCTTCTTTTCTTTGGGCGAGCGATCTGTTTGAATGTATTTCTGCCGCAGAAATTCCAATATTGCGCAATTCGTTGCAAATTTTCTTTGCCCCGAATTTAATTCTTAAAAAGATTAAAACACTTCCTTTATAGTCTTCAAGTAATTTTCTCAATAATGGAACTTTTTGGTCTCTTTTAACAACAAATAATTCGTGTTCAATATTTTCAGCAGTAGTTCCGGATCTGGCTATTTCCACTCTGACAGGAAGCTTCATATGATTGCTGGCAATTTTTACAATGCCGTCGGGCATTGTTGCCGAAAAAAGCATGGTCTGCCTTTCTTTGGGCACTACTTGCAGTATTTTATTTATCTGCGGAGCAAAACCCATATCAAACATTCTGTCGGCTTCGTCCAAAACTAAAATGTTAACATCGTGCAAATTCAAGGTTCTTTGCCTGATATGATCAATAATTCTTCCCGGAGTGCCGATAACAACATTGGGAACATCACGGAGAGCCCTTACTTGATGATATATGGGAGATCCGCCGATTAATACTGCTGTTTTTATGCCAAATCCCCTCCCTATCTTCTGTATGGTTTCATTTATTTGCAAAGCCAGTTCGCGGGTTGGCAGTATAATCAGTCCTTTTCCTCTTCCTGATTTTAAAATCTGCTGCACTAAAGGAATGCCGAAAGCCAGGGTTTTACCAGTGCCAGTTTGGGCTATACCGATAATATCCTTGCCTTCTATGGCCGCAGGGATTGCCTTATATTGTATTGAGGTTGGAGTTTTAAACCCCAGTTTCAAAACAGCATCAAGAAGTTTTGGAGCTATCCCAAGACCGGCGAAAGTCATTTCTGCCTCATTTAATGAAGGTTTGTCTGTTTGTTTCTGTATCATAAAAAAATATGCGGCCACCTTTTATTCTTTGGGCCACATTTCCTTTATACATTAAAATAATAAAAATGTCAAACAAAAACCGCCCCGGACAAAGCGAAGGGACGGTTTTCTATTGATTAGGCTTTTGATACGTTCGTAGCAGCCGGGCCTTTTTCGCTTTCAATAAGGTCAAAGGTTACGGCGTCGCCAACTTTCAATTCTTCAAATGTTACACCCTTCAATTCTTTGGAATGAAAGAATAAATCCTTTTCTTCGCCTTCGCGAGAAATGAATCCAAATCCTCTTTCCGTAAGAGTTTTAATAGTTCCGTTCATGTGATTATTTTAAAATTATTTCTTAAGAGAAACTCGACATATTCCCGTACTTTAAAAAGTACCGATTTACTATAGCATATTAATAGTAATCATTCAAGCGCCCGGTCTTTATAAAAAAAACAACCCGCCAGAGAGACGGATTGTTGAAAATTTTATTTACGCTTTTTCTTATTTTTCTTTGCTTCAAGCATAAGCCTTTTTATTTCCAATCGCTTTTTGGTTTTATGAGAATGCGTTCTTTTATGTTTTCCGACTCCGGTGCTTCTTTTTGCCATATATGTATTTAATTAATTAACTAATTATTTGCCTTCGCTCGTTTTTTTTAATTTTCTCCGTATTCTAACTTTACCACATTATTGTTAATATTTATAACTTTGTTCTGAACAACTCTTAAAAACTACATTAAATTTCATAAACTTGGCCCATTGTCGGAATATCAACCGTCAAAGACGGATATGACTGTTTTACCAGACTTTTGAAACCTTTGGCTTGAGGCGCTTCAGTATGCACTAAAAATAAATTCTTGAGCCCTTTTGTATGATTAATATATGATAAAAGGTCTTTTTGGTCTGCGTGGGCGCTAAATTCGTCCAATGTGATTATTTTTGCTCTTACAGGATAGATTTCGCCGAAAATTTTAACGGGGGTTATTCCCTCTTGTATTCTTCTTCCTAAAGTATTTTCCGCCTGATATCCGGTTATTAAAACAATAGTATCCGGATTGCTTATGTTATTTTTTAAATGATGTAAAATCCTTCCTCCTTCTACCATTCCCGAACCGGCAATAATTATAAAAGGGCCGGGTATATTGTTTAATTCTTTTGATTCTTCGGTGGAACGGGTATAAATTATGTTTTTTGCAAAAAACGGCGATTCGTTGCGGCTGCCGAAATCTTTCTGAAATTGTTCGTCAAAATATTCCTTGTATTGGGAAAAAACCTGGGTGATATTCTTTGCGAGCGGACTGTCTATATAAATAGGTATGGAAGGAATAATTTTTTTATCAATAAGATTATGCAAAATATAAATAAGCTCCTGGGTGCGCTCCAGGGAAAAGGCTGGAACGAGTATTTTACCTTTTCTCCCAATTGCTTCATTAATGACTTCTTTCAGTTGTCCGGCCAAATTATCCATTGGCCTATGAAGCCTGTTTCCGTAGGTGCATTCTAATATCAAAGATTGAACGTCTTCCTTAATATATTCCGGAGAACGCAAAATCGGCAAATATGCCCGTCCCAAATCCCCGGAAAATACCAAAGTCTTTACGCTCCCTCCTTCTTTAATTTCCAATAGAATTATTGCAGAACCTAGAACATGTCCTGCGTCGTAAAATTTAAAGCGGATATTCTCGTTTAATTGCGTCCACTGTTCAGTAAAGCTAAAGTATGGAATTTTCTGAAAATGACTTAAAGTTTCTTCTACATCCTTTTTTGTATAAATTGGAGCAATCGGATTATCCCTCTTTTTTAAATGCTTATTAAAATATATCGCATCCTGTTCCTGAAGCATTGCGGAATCTTCTAAAATATATCTTGCTATGTCAGCTGTCGCATCGGTGCAATAAATTTTTCCTTGAAATCCGTTTTTTACCAAAATAGGTAAAGTCCCGCAGTGATCCAGATGCGCATGAGAAAGTATGACCGCATTTATTTGACTTGCCGGAAATGGAAGATTTCTATTTAGTTCATTAGAGATTTTCCTTTTGCCTTGATATAAACCGCAGTCTAAAAGCAGGCTGTAGCCTTGCGACTGTATCAGATGTTTTGATCCTGTTACATTTTCAGCGGCGCCGAAGAAAGTAATTTTCATTTTTTATTATTGATTACTTACGTAATCTTCTTCTAATTTTTACATTTGTTAATTCCTTTATCGCATCATTGGCAATCCACCTGGCGCTCTTTGAATCAATCTTTTGAATTTCCCCTGCAAATCTTATCGCTTCCTTATTAAGGTTAAGATTTCTTTTTCCAATCCCCCTTAACGCCCAATTCACCGCTTTCCTGACAAAATTTCTTTCATCGGTTGAATATTTCTTAATAGCCGGAAAAAACTTCATAAATTCCTTGTCTTTAGCTTCTTTGTCGTGACAAGCCAAACTGGCCATTAAAGCAAAACCGGCCCTTCTGATAAATTCCTCATCTCGCCCTGTCCATTTAATTGCTTTTTCCCAGGCGATGGAACTCTTATCAAAAAGATTCATACAGCACTGGTCGCATAAATCCCAGGAATTGAATCCCCTTACCCATTGTTCCATTTGTTTTCCGGTTACTTTCCTGATCTCATCAATCATAGTTGCCAATATTCTAGCTTCATGAATTTCAGTCTTCCATAGAATTAAAGCTAATTTATGATCCTTGCCAATCTTTTTTGCCAATTTTCTCAAGACTGGAATCCTTACGCCTAAAGCATATTCAGGATTAATGCCAAACCGCGCCATTCCCTCCCGGTCTTTCAGATTGGAATGTTTTTTCAGATGAATAATAATTTCCTTGGAAATCATAAATCTATAAAATATTCTACCAAAAAAACGCCCTTCAGGCGATTATTGTCGGCTCCGCACGATAAATTATTTAAAACTGCCATTGGAATTTGAGCCCGTTTAATCTTTTTTTCCGTTTTTACCGCTCAATAATCTTGTTAAATAGATGGAAATCAGCACAACTATGAAAGTTATAAGGATGGCATAAATAAATTTGATTAAAATCGTATTCTTATTAAGAGGAAAAAAATATTCAATCAGAGCTTTTATCGCATTAAAACGGGATAATACACTGAAACAGCAGCTGTCAAGAATGATATAGACATCACTATCATCTGTTTATTTATTCTATCCAGTCATCTTACACCTTTTTCGTTATAACACGCTTTTAAAAGGCAGACAATCAGCGCTACCTCGTCCCAGCGGAATTTCCAGTATAAATAAAAAAGCCGATTCTAATTCTTTATAGAACAGAAACGGCTATCTATAATAAAGGAATTATTTCCTTTGATTCCTTTTTCAATAAAAATTCTGCAGGCGGAGTAACTTCAAAAGATATTTTTTTATCATTTGGAAAATAGTTTATTTCAAGATGCAGAGTAGTGTTGCCCAAATCAATGACTATTCCATATTGTGATGTCCCAAAGACTTTGAACGGAATATTCAGTCTTGAAGCAGTAATGGCTTTAATGCTTCCCAGTATTGGTATCATCCGAATTCCCCAAGCGGCAAATGTTTCGTTTTTACCAATTGAGTATGGAAAACGTTTTATTTCTGTCTCAAGAATTAGCCGGCCTTTCTTTTTATCGCTGATTATTATCAGAGGTATCTCATAAAGCATAAATGCAATCAAAGCCTCCAAATCTGTGTATTTTTGATGGTCTATCGTGGGAACAATCACTTTTCCAGTCCATTTTTGTCTGAAAGTCTCCAGAATCTTTTCAGTTAAGAAAATATCTCCTAACTTAACATGGATATCGCCTTCAAATTCCAACTATTTATTCTCCTCTGGTTTTCGTTATTTTTTTGTCATCTGTCAATTTCTCTTCCTCTGAAAAAGAATTTATCATAATAGATAAAAAAGTCAACTTCCCAACTAAAAAATTATCCGGCCGCAGTCCTTCAAAACGCTCAGGATAAACAGGCTACTTTGTAGTCAAGAAATTATACCAAGGAAGCTGCTCCGACAATGTATTGCCATTATCAGCATCCGCAGTGATGGTCTTTTGGCTATTGAATGGAATAAGCCCGAATAGCTTTCGGCGCTCTTCGATTTTCATATTATAAACCGCCTTCGTATTTTCTTCTTTTAATTCAATTGTTTTCGGAGCAATATTAAGCTTCTCTGTTACCTCGCTCGCCGACATTTTTACATCCACACCTCCTACGCTTAATACATTTTCTTTAATCATAACTTCAGATGCATTTACTTCTAATCCCTTATCCAGAATAAGCACTCGGTTTTCCGTAGGCTCAACACTCACCGGCCTGTCTCCAATACTGACAAGTATTTTCTTTTCTGTAGTTTTCACAGATATATCATCAGCCTTAATTTCGCCACGACTTATTTTTACTTCTTTTACTAACGTATTAAGCTCGCTTACTTCCAGCTCTTTTCTACTTTTTATCAGATTAGAAATAAGTCCATCTATTTCGTCTCTTAGTGTTTTAAGTTCTTCTATTTGTTTTTCCTCTCCATTTATGGAAACGGCTTTTTCAATTCTAGATTTATAATAAACGCTAATTTCTTGCCCCGACTCGGCAACTACCGGCTTTACTGTTTCTGTAATAGACGCCGATCCTGTTATCGCGGCAATTCCCGGCACGCTAGATGTCTTTTCTTGATAACCACACTGCGCTCTTACCTTTTCAACGCCAGATGAAAGCTCTCGCATGATATTTTCAATTTCTTCCCGCGAGAAACCATTTTTCTTTAAATCGTCATCGCTTAAGTTGCTAAGTTTTTTATAATAGGCAATTTTATTTGCCCACTGTGCGACTTCATTACAACGATCTATTGATACGGCAACCGGTATGTTTTCTATCGCGATTGACTGAGGTGTTGGCGTTGGCCGCAAGGCTGATGTTGGCGCCGGCCACGGAACTATCTTTGGGGTTGGTTGTGGAGAGTTACGAACACATTCGTTTTGTTGCGCTGCAATTTGCTGCTTTAACTCAATTATTTGTTTAGTTATCTCTTCCGCTCTTGTTTTATCAGATTCTGATTTTTGCAACTCAATAATAAGCTGACTGTATTTCTGCATCAAATCATCGCTGATATAACATACGGGAGTTGCCTTCGGTATTTCTACTGGTCTTATTGTCGTCGGCGGAAGAGGAGTTGTGATATTCCCGCCTTCATTGCCACCCTCGACACAAACAATAGGGCCTGATGTAAGATCTGACCACCCTCCCCATCCTCCGCTTGAACAGTGATTTCTACACGCTTCTGTCGCGTATTGCTTCCATAAATCAGTGGGCTTGCACGAACTCGCTACCCCCAAAGTAACCTCGGAACCGTCAGAACATTGAACAAAAACATTTTTGTACACGCCGAGCCCGCATTCGTTACAAACCTTATAATTATTCAATCCGCATTGTGTGGCCGGCAATATGGTAGTAGCGGTTGTTGGTCCAGGAGTACCAATTATCGTTGGTTTCGATATTGGTGTTTCAGACGTTATCGGTGTTGGTGTTGTAGAAATTACTCCGCCCCCGCCCCCAGTATCCCCCCCGGAAGTAGTCGGGGCCGGTATTGTTATAGGCTTTATAGGATGCAGACAATCTTTTGGACAATTGTCAGGCGTTTCATTCTCGCTGCAAATTGCATCACCGCAGACTAACGGATACCCACAATCAATCGGACAACTCTCATCTGATTGGCAGATATTATCTCCGCAATAAACAGAAGGAATTTCGGGTTTAGGGCAATCTTGCGGACAATTCCAATCTGTTTCAGTGCCGCCGCAAATTCCATCACCGCAA
>JAUSNC010000004.1 GCA_030645645.1 Candidatus Parcubacteria bacterium | reverse complement strand
TCTTTTTCCACCCCGAATCTTTCTAGTATCTTGATTCCGATATCTACATGGGAACCTTGAACCTGATGGTCAACAGCTTTTCCGATATCATGCAATAGCCCTGCTTTCTTTGCTACCGAAGCATTGCCTCCTATTTCCGCCGCCAGAGCCGATGCCAGGAATGCCACTTCCATTGAGTGTAAAAGAACATTTTGGCCGTAACTGGTGCGGAACCGCAATCTTCCAAGCAATTGGATTATTTTCGGATCCAATCCAATTACTCCTGTTTCATAAATGGCGGCTTCTCCTGCTTTCTTTACCTGTTCCTGTAATTCTTTTTCCGTCTTGGCGACTATTTCCTCAATTCTGGCCGGCTGTATCCTGCCGTCCTGGATAAGTTTTTCCAAAGCGGCTTTTGCAATTTGTCGGCGGAACGGATCAAACCCTGAAATAACAACAGCTTCCGGAGTTTCGTCAACAATTATTTCAACACCGGTCAGCTTTTCAAGGGTTTTAATGTTTCTCCCTTCTTTTCCGATAATTTTCCCTTTCATTTCATCATTTGGCAGAACAACTGTAGATGTGGTAAGTTCCTGGGACTGAGACAAGGCAAGTCTTTGAATAACTAAAGCTAATATGTTTTTCGCTTTTTTCTCCAGCTTTTCCGATCCTTCTCTTTCCATATTTTTTATTTTTTCCATTATTTCCTGCTGATATTCTTTTTCATAGTTTTCAAACAATTCTTTCTTTGCTTCCTCTTTTGTCATTTGGGCTATTTTTTCCATAGTAGCTGACGCCTCCTGCTCCGCTTTTTCCAGATTCTCCTTTATTTTACTGAGTTTTTCAACCTTCTCGTTAAAATCTTTTTCCTTTACGTCAAAATTGGATATTTTTTGCTCCAAAAATCCTTCCTTTTTAAGGAGTAATTCTTCAAGTTTTAAAAACTCTGTTCTTTTTCTTTCTACTTCTTTTTGAGAAACATTTACTATTTCAGAAGCTTTCTGTTTGGCTTCCTCAATCAGCTTTTCAGTTTGCTCTTTGACCTCCGTTATCCGTTTCTGGATTTTCGCTTCTAATGTTTGAGATTGTTTTTGCGCAATTGACTGGCGCGCTTTGTACCCTAAAATTGACCCTATTACCAAGGTCAAAAGGCCTGCAATAAGCAGAATAAATTGATTCATATATAGTGCTGAAAAATTGGTTACTCAACATAAAATTAAATGCAATTTTGTGCTGGTTTTCCTATTTCAGATTAATTCAAAATTACAAATAAATCTTAGCAAAATATTTTAAAAAAGTAAAGTTTTGGTATAAAAACAAAGCCCCCGCTTAGCGCGGGGGCTCTATTATAATTATTCTTTGGTTTTTATCACTTCGTCTATGATTCCGTATGTTTTTGCTTCATCGGCTGAAAGATAGAAGTCTCTATCTGTATCCTTTTGTATTTTTTCCAAAGACTGACCGGTATGTTTTGATAAAATCGTATTCAGTTTTTCCCTGATTTTCAGAATCTGCTTTGCTGTGATCTCTATTTCAACCGCTTCACCACTGACACCTCCGGCCACCTGGTGCAGGAGTATCTCGGCATTTGGAAGGGCAAAGCGCTTTCCTTTGCTGCCTGAAGCCAGAATAACAGCGCCCATAGATCCTGCCAGGCCTACGCAAACAGTAGAAACGGCGCATTTAACGTATTGCATTGTGTCGTAAATGGCCAGGCCTGCGGTTACCGATCCGCCCGGAGTATTGATATAAAGGTGGATGTCTTTTTTCGGATCATTTGAGGCTAAAAACAGCATTTGGGCAATGACCGAATTAGCCACTACGTCATTCACTTGGCCTGCAAGGAAAACTATCCTTTCCTTTAAAAGGCGGGAATAAATATCGTAGGCTCTTTCGCCATATTGGCTTTTTTCTATTACTGTAGGAATTAAATACATATATTATTCTTCTTTATTAATTTTTTCTAAAATACCGAATATTTTTCTGTTCCTTATTATTTCTTTAGTATATTCCCGCAGGCGCTCAAGGTCAAATTCATTTTCTCCTGTTTTTAATGAATTATATTGCTTTAAAATTATGTTTATCTCTTCTTTAACCTCTTCATCTGAAACTTCCACATTCTCCGCCCTGCCGAGCTCCCTTAAAACCAGAGATGCCAACGCCCTTTTCTCTGCTTCAGGAGTAAATGCTAAAAGAAGCTCTTCTTCCGTTTTCTTTATGGTTTTTAAATAATCTTCAAAAGTGATCCCCATTTTCTGTCCAATAGTGGCCTTCAATTCATTAATAATCTGTTTCTTTTCAGATTCAATAAGGACATCGGGAACTTCTATTTTAGCTTCCTTTCCTATCTTCTCTATTATTTCATGACGAACCCTTTCTGATTCATTGATTTCTTTTTCCTCCATAATGCCATTACTTACGCTTTCCTTCAGCTCTAAAACATTTTCAAATTTACCAAGGCTCTTGGCAAATTCATCATTGATTTCGGGCAATTCAACATTTTGTACGGAAATCATCTTTACAAGAAAATCAACTTTCTTCCCTATTAAATCCTTTCTATAGTGATTCTCCGGAAAAGAAACGGATATTTCCTTCTCTTGGCCGGCTGCCATATTAATCAGACCGTCTTCTAATCCCGGTATTAAATTACCTTCGCCCAGAATAAAAGCGTCTTTGTTTTTTTCTGTTCCCTCCTTTTCTCCGAATTCAATCTCAATAAAATCCCCTTTTTTGGCTGGTGCATTCTTTAAAGTATATTTGGCTCTTGTTTTTGCCAGCCAGCCAAGAGATTTTTCAATTTCTTTTTCTTCAACTTTCAAAACATTCCTTTTTATTTCCTTGGCTATCTTTTTATAATCAGGAAGAACAATCTCAGGCAATATTGCAATCTTTGCTTTATATTTGAGCACGGCCTCGGGATTATTAAAATCCGGCGTCTTTAATATTTCTATTTCAGGCTGGCCTAAAGATTCTATTTTGTTTTCAGAAAGGGCTTTAATGTAAGTGTCTCTGATGGCTTCTTCAATGGTTTCACTCTTCAGTGCTTCTTCGCTTATTTTTCCTTCAATTATTTCTTTGGGCGCTTTCCCTTCCCTAAACCCGCTGATTTTTGCAGAAGCTCCCAAATGGGCAAGAACGTGTTCTCTCGCTTCCTTGATTTCTTCTCCTTCAACCTCAATTTGAAGTTCCATTTTTGATTTCGGCAGTTTTTTAATTTCAACTTTCATAGGATTACAAAAATACTGATTTTATTTATTAGAGTTTGAAACTATTGCTGTACGGATTTTTAGACGAGAAATCCGACAATGAGCAGAGCGACTATGTTTAAAATCTTGATCATCGGATTTATGGCGGGACCCGCAGTATCCTTGTAAGGATCCCCGACAATATCTCCTACAACAGCCGCTTTATGTGCATCGCTTCCTTTGCCGCCTAAATTCCCCTTCTCAATGTATTTTTTGGCATTATCCCAGGCCGCTCCTCCGGAAGTCATGGAAATGGCAATAAATAATCCTGTAACCAAAGCTCCTATTAAAAGGCCTCCTAAGGCTTCAACTCCTAAAACAAAACCCACCAGAATAGGGGCAACCAAAGGTATCATGGCCGGAGCTATCATTTCTTTTAATGCGGCTTTGGTAACAATATCAACGGTTTTTCCGTATTCCGGCTTGCCTTTACCTTCCATAATTCCAGGAATTTCCCTGAATTGGCGCCTGACTTCTTCAACAACTTTGGCGCCCGATCTGCCTACGCCCTCCATGGCTAATGAAGCAAAATAATAAGGCAAAAGACCTCCGATAAAAAGTCCGACTAATACCTGAGGGTCATTTAACAGGAACTGTATTTTAGCCCCCAATGCCGCTATTTCCTGAGTGAAGGCGGAAAACAATACCAAAGCGGCAAGGCCTGCTGAACCTATCGCATAAGCCTTAGTTACGGCTTTCGTGGTATTCCCTATTTCATCTAAAGCATCAGTAACCTCTCTCACATTTTCCGGAAGTCCTGCCATTTCGGCAATTCCTCCTGCGTTATCTGTAATAGGGCCGTAAGAATCCATTGTAACTATAATTCCCGCCAGGGAAAGCATTGATACTGCGGCTATTGCTAAACCGTACATTCCTGCAAACCAGAAGCTCATTAGAATTGCAAAAGATATGAGAAGAACCGGAACTGCCGTTGATTTCATTCCAACGGCCAGACCTGTGATTATATTTGTGCCGGGACCTGTTTCAGAGCTCCTGGCAATCTGTTTTACTGGAGAATGCTCTTTTGCGGTAAAGTAATCGGTAATAATAAAGAGCCCTGCAACAACTATTAATCCCATTAAACTGGATAAATAAATTTTAATTGAAGGAATATTAGAAAAGAACGCGGTAAGATTGTTAATTATCGGATAAAACCCCACGGCAGAAATAATTCCGGCGGCAATAAGCCCTTTATATAAAGCTCCTAGGATATTTTTTCCCTTAAGTTTTATAAAGAAAAGTGCGGCTATTGAAGCCAATAGACCCCATGAACCGAGTATTAAAGGAAGAATTATCATTGTTACACTTTGAGGAAACAGCAATGAAGCCAGAACCATTGCTGAAATAATGGTAACAACATAGGTTTCAAAAAGATCGGCTGCCATGCCGGCGCAATCTCCCACGTTGTCCCCAACCAAATCGGCAATGACCGCGGGATTGCGAGGGTCGTCTTCCGGAATTCCTTTTTCAATCTTTCCTACAAGATCAGCTCCTACATCCGCCGCTTTGGTATAAATTCCTCCACCGAGTCTTGCAAAAATGGAAATCAAGCTTGCTCCGAAACCCAGAGCAATTAAAGCTTTAAGATCATTTGTAAAATAATAAAATAGGGATATTGAAAGAAGGGATAAAGCGGCGACTAAAAGTCCTGTTACCGCTCCTCCCGCTATAGATAAATCCAATGCGGCGGATAATCCTTTCTTGGCTGATTCAGCCACTTTCAAATTAGCCTTGGTAGAAATAACCATTCCTATAAATCCCGCCAAAGCTGAAAAAAAGGCTCCGATTAGAAATCCGATGCCCATATTTAAACCGAGTGTGGGCGTAATGATTAAAAATATGGCTGCGGCTACTACGGCTATTGAAATATATTGTCTTTTTAAAAAAGCCATCGCTCCTTCCTGAATATAAGAAGAAATGGCAATCATTTTTCCTGAACCGGAGGGAGCTTTTTGAATCTTGCGGATAAGAAAGTATGTGAAAATAATGGCGAAAATAGATATTATAACCGGATAATAAAGCATATTTTGACTTGCCATAGTTTTAAAAAATAATTAATTATAATTAAACTTTTCTGACCATTTTAAAGAGTTATTCTTTTTCGGTTTTTTGTTTGGCTTTTTTTTCTTTCTTTGGCTTAACCTCTTTTTTTTCTGAATCTTTTTCAACGGCTTCATCTTTTAAAACATTTTTTTCTTCAACAACAGGTTCTTCAGATTTATCTTCTGAAACTACTTCCCCTTCTGTATTAGGAGCTCTTACGTCTATTTTCCAGCCGGTAAGCTTAGCGGCCAATCTGACATTTTGCCCGTCTTTTCCTATTGCAAGTGAAAGCTGATCATCGGGGACAATCGCTAAAGCTTTATTCTTGGTTAACACCTTGATTTCTATGACTTTGGCGGGAGACAACGCATTAGCAATAAATTTTTGAGGATCGTCATTCCATTCAATAATATCTATCTTCTCCCCTCCAAGTTCATTAATAACTGAAGAAACTCTCGTTCCTCTTTGTCCAACCATTGAACCAATTGGATCAACTCCTTCAGCTGTTGAAGCAACAGCAACCTTTGCCCTGGAGCCTGCCTCTCTGGCGATTGCTTTAATTACAACCGACCCTGCTGATACTTCAGGAACTTCAAGTTCAAAAAGCCTTGAGATAAATTTAGGATAAGCACGGGACAAAAAGACAACAGGTCCTTTTGGAGATTCCTCGGCTTTTAGAACATAGAGCTTTAAACGCTGGCCCGGCCTGTAAAATTCTCCCATAACTTGTTCTTCCCTGGGAAGAATTCCGATTGTTTTTCCAATATCAAAGAAAACAGCCCTCGGTTCCACTCTCTGAATTATTCCCGAAATTATCTGTCCTTCCTTTGTCTTATACTCGCTTAAAACCATTTCTCTTTCAGCTTCCCTGATTTTTTGAATAATAACCTGCTTTGCAGTCTGGGCGGCTATTCTGCCATAATCTTCTTTTGCATTAAGAGGTAATTTTAATTCTTCTCCGGCTTTTATGCCTTTTTCCAGTTTTTTGGCATCTTTAAGTATAATATGCTTTTCCGGATTGAATCTGACTTTTCCAAATTCATCCTCCCTTCCAAATCCAGATTCGCCGGCTTGAGGCGGGCCAGACCAAATGCCTTCAGAAGTTTT
>JAUSNC010000040.1 GCA_030645645.1 Candidatus Parcubacteria bacterium | reverse complement strand
AAATGAAGAACAAATTAAAAAAATTGAAAATTTGGTTAATCAAAAAATTAAAGAAGATATAGCAGTTGAAATGGTTGAGATGCCTAAAAAGGAAGCGCTTGAAATCGCTAAAATATCTTTTGATCCGGCCAAATACGGAGAAATTGTCAAAGTTTACAAGATTGGAGATTTTAGCATTGAGCTCTGCGGCGGGCCTCATGTCGGCAGAACATCGGAGCTTGGCAAATTTAAGATTACAAAAGAAGAATCATCTGGCGCAGGCGTAAGAAGAATAAGGGCAATTTTAGAATAATTATAGGAAAAAATGGTAAAATGAAGTAATGTCTATACTTTCTTTTTTTAAAAAAGCCGAAAAAGAAAAACTTTTTGTTTTAGATATCGGAACTGAAGCAGTTAAAGCTTTGGTTTTTTCTTATTCTCCGCAAAAGGATAATAAAGAGAACAATATTTCCGTTCTGGATTATGCAGTGGAATACTTTGACGAATTTTCCGTTTGGGACAGCAGTAATTTTTCGCATGATGTCATAAAAAGAGCAATTTCTAAAGTTCTCCATATTTTTAAGGAAGAAGCCTGGCAGAAATTGAATTTATTTGTCAGTCTGCCGGGAAACTTATTTAAGAGCAGGGTAATATTTCAAAAGATTGTCCGTAAAAATCCAAAAGAAAATATTTCCAAAAGCGAAAACCAGATGATTTTGAACGGAGTTTTGGAAACCGCTAAAAAGGAAAGTGCCGGCATATTTTCCTCAAAAACCGGAATATTGCCCCAGGATTTGAAATTTGTAGGCTTGAAAATATTAGAAATAAAGATTGACGGGTATGAAGTGCCGGTCTTGGAGGGATACGCCGGAGAAAAATTGGAATTTAGGATTTTAACCCAGTTTTTATTTAAGTCCTATCTTGATAATTTTGAAAAAATAATGAAACAGCTTCATTTAAATCCGCAAAAAATAGTGCACCAGTCTCTTACAATTGCCGAAATTCCGCCTTTTCCAAATGCAATTCTCTTTGATGTCGGAGGAGATATTACCCAGATTTTTATCATTAGAAATGGAAAAATGGAGATTGCGGATGAAATTGAATTCGGCGCAAAGATTTTTAATCAAAGGCTTTCAGATGTTCTCGGAATGGATCAGGGAGAAACAAGATATTTCAAAGAGACCTATTCCCAAAATCTTTTTTCTGAAGGAGTCAGGGGAAAAACTAAAGAGATTTTATCGGGAGTTGCGGAAGATTGGATGAGTGCGGTAAAATCAAAGATATCTGATTTAAAAATACTGATTCCTTCCAATATTTTCATTTATGGCGGGGGCAGCTTGATTCCCGAAATAGGGGAGGCTTTGGAAAATAATTTTCAAGGAAGCCAAATTACATTTTTAAGCCTGGAATATTTAAAAAATATAGAATTTGAAAATCATATTAAATTATCGGCAGATGCCCAAGGAATGAATGCATTGCTGATTGCCGCCCAAAAATTAAATAATTTCAATTAAATGCAGACTAAAAAGATTTTTGATATTATTCCTCCCTCAGAGGTCAAAGGAGAAAATAAAGTTTTTTTTAAGGAAGGAGAGAAACAAAAAAACGCTAATCTGAATATCAGGAAATGGAAATTTCCGTTGTTGCTAGCATTAGCCGTTCCTTTTATTTTGGCTCTACTCGCCTATGTTTTTATTGAACCAAAGGCAGAATTACTTGTTTGGCCATCAACTCAAATGAAGGAATTTGAAGTTCAGGCAACAATAGACGGTTCTATAAAAGAAATAGATCTTTCCAGGAATTTCATTCCCGGCAAAATTATAACAGTGGAAGAAACAGTATCTCAGGAATTTTCTTCTACCGGAAAATTATTAAAGGAAGGAAAAGCCGGCGGAACAATAAAAATATACAATGCTTATTCAACCAGTCCCCAAGGTTTAGTGGTAAAAACGAGATTCATTTCCGCGGATGGTAAATTATTTACTCTCACCAGTAAGACAAATGTACCTGGCGAATATTATGAAAACGGAAAACTTGTTCCAGGAACCGTTGACGCCGAGGTTATCGCATCTTCTGCAGGGGAGGAATATAATATAGAACCGACTATTTTTTCAATACCTGGATTTGCCGGAACTCCAAAATACACCAGTTTCTACGCCAAATCATTTTCTCCAATGCAAGGAGGTTTTAAAAAGGAAGTCAGTCAGGTAAGCCAAGCTGATATTAATAATGCAGAAAAGATGTTGTCAGAAAAGGCATTAGAACAAAGCTTAATCTCTCTGGCCAATAAAGCAGGCAAAGATACCGATGTTATATTGTCTGATGAATTAACCGTTAATAATCTGATTGATACTGCGTTTCTGGCTAATGCCGGCCAAGAACTGGAAATTTTCCCTTTCCAGGCAAAAGCTAATGCAGAAAGTCTTTCTTTTAAGAAATCAGATTTAAGCCTTTTTTCCGAAGCATATGCGCTTAATCAAATTTCCTCTTCTTTTAAACTTCAAACAGAAAGCCTGAAAATATCTTATTTAATTAATAAAAAATTAAGCGACACCAAAGCCGCAATAGACTTGGTTATTCAAGCAAGGATTTATCCCGCAGTATCCGAAGATACTATAAAAGACGATTCTCTGGGAAAAGGAGAGAGTCAGTTTACCGGTTACATTGAAAATAATTATAAAGACATTGAAAAGGTGCAGGTAAAGCTATGGCCATTTTGGGTAAAGACTATTCCGTTAAAAGCGGATAATGTAAAAGTAACAGTGGTATTGCCGCCCGTAGGCGAGTAAGGGGTTGACTATTTTTTTAAATTTTTGTAATATATAGAATTGTTAATGCCAAAACCAGAAAAAAACGTCATCAAGAAGAGCGGAGTAGTTTTAGAAGCTTTACCAAGCGCACGTTTTAAGGTAAATTTAGATGACGGGAAAGAAGTGATTGCCCATCTTGCCGGAAAGCTAAGAATGTTCCATATTAAGGTATTGCCGGGAGATCGCGTAACAGTGGAATTTACGCCTTACGATGAAACAAGAGGCAGAATCACATTCCGAGGAAAATAACATACAGTTTTAATAAATTTCCTTAATGTTAGAATGCAACATTCTAACATTTTACTATTAAGATGAAAGTACAGCCATCAACAAAAAAAATCTGCAAAGATTGTAAAATAGTAAGGCGCAGAGGCCATGTTTATGTTATTTGCAAGAATCCAAAACATAAGCAGCGCCAAGGGCCGTAATTTAATATGCCAAGAATTGCCGGGGTAAACATCCCTGATCAAAAACAAATAGAGACATCTTTATCCTATATATATGGAATAGGCCCATCTTTGGCCAGGAAAATTTTGGTTCAAGCGAAGATTGACCCTACAATAAAGGCTGTAAAACTTACCCCTGAGGAATTAAACAGGATCCGTGAAATTATTGAAAAGAATCACAAGATTGAAGGGGATTTAAGACGCGAAATTATGATGTCAATAAAAAGATTGAAGGATATCGGTGCTTGGAGAGGCCTAAGGCATATCAAAGGTCTTCCTGTCAGGGGACAAAGGACAAAAACCAATACTAGAACAATAAGGCATAATATCAGAAAAACAGTGGGATCGGGCAGAAAACCGCCCGCAATGTCCACATAAACTTTTATGGGAAAAAAGCATATTATACAAAAAACTGAAAAAGAGTTGATTGAAGAGCGGGCTAAGGTTGATGCAAAAGTGCAAAAAGAATCCGAAGCTAAAGCTCCGACAAGGAAAATAAGGGACGGCCGAGTTTATATATTCGCTTCTTACAACAACACTATTATGACGCTTACCGATGCCAGCGGTAATGCTTTGGGTTGGCTTTCTGCAGGAAGCATAGGATTCAGAGGTACTAAGAAAGCAACGCCTTTTGCCGCTTCAAAGGTGGCTGAAGCCCTTTATCAGATTGCCAGTAAGATAGGAATTGAGAAAATAGAGATTAAAATAAAAGGAATCGGATCAGGCCGCGAATCAGCAATTAGATCGCTGGCCGCCAGAGGTCTTGAAATAACTTCAATTCAAGATAAAACACCCATTCCTCATAACGGCACTAAGCCTCCTAAGGTAAGAAGGGTGTAATTATATATAAATTATGTTGGATTCAAAATGTAAAATTTGCCGCAGATCTGGAACAAAACTTTTTTTAAAAGGAGATAAGTGTTTTTCTGCTAAATGTGCTTTAACAAGAAGGCCCTACGGACCAGGAATGAAAACCAAAAAAAGAAAAAAAGCCCCGTCAGAATACGGAAAAGAATTGGGAGAAAAGCAAAAAGTTAAAGGATGGTATAATTTACGAGAAAGACAATTTAAAAAATATGTTAAAGAGATACTTGAAAAGAGAGGGAAAGTGGAGAATACGTCCAGTCTTTTAGTGCAAAAATTGGAAATGCGCTTAGATAATACCGTTTTCCGATTAGGTTTTGCCAGTTCTAGGTCTGCAGCGAAGCAAATGGTAACCCACGGACATCTCTATATCAATGGAAAATTAACAGATGTGCCTTCGCGTCAAATGAAAAAAGGAGATAAAATAAGCATCAAGCCTTTTTCAAAAGATAAAGCGATTTTTAAGAATTTAGCAGCAACTTTGAAAAAATATCAGGTTCCTTCCTGGCTTGAATTAGATAAGGATAAATTAGAAGGAAAGGTCATAGGTCTGCCGACGCCGGAAGAAACAGCTTTGCCGGCGGAGATATCGGCCATATTCGAGTATTATTCAAGATAAACTATTTTTAAACTTGTTGTCCATGAGTTGCTGATTATGTCAGCATCTTGAAAACAGCAAAGAAAAATATAATGATTCCGTTACCGTCACAACTAAAAGTAACAGAGAAAAAGGGGCATTCCGCCCAGTTTATAATCGAAGGTTTATATCCGGGATATGGAGTTACCCTTGGAAACAGCCTTAGGAGGGTTTTGCTTTCTTCTCTGGAGGGAGCTGCCGTCACTCAAGTAAAAATAAAAGGAGTCAATCATGAATTTTCTGCCATCCCCGGAGTTCTTGAAGATGTTATCAATATATTACTCAACCTGAAGCAATTGCGTTTCAAGCTCCATGGCGACGAGCCCCAGAAAGTGACCTTAAAGGTAAAAGGCGAGAAAAAAGTAAAAGGTTCGGATTTTGAACTGCCCTCGCAGGTTGAATTGATGAATAAAGATATTGAAATTGCCACCTTAACCGAGAAAAAGGCTGATTTGGAAATGGAAATATTAATTGAAAAAGGATTGGGATACGAGCCGATTGAAAGAAGGAAGAATAAAAAGCTTGATGTGGGAGTAATTGCGGTAGATGCAATTTATACCCCGGTCAGGAAGGTAAGTTATAAAGTTGAAAATATGAGAATCGGGGACAGAACCGATTTTGATAGGCTTTTCGTCGGTTTGGAAACAGACGGCAGTTTGACCCCTGAAGAAGCTTTCGCGCAGGCTTCAGAAATTTTAATAAAGCATCTTTCCGTAATATCTGAAAATTTAAAGAAGGAAGAAGCGCCTGCTGCTTCTAAGGAATCTTCCGTAAAGGAAGACGTTCTGAAAATCAAAGCGGAAGATTTGAAAATTTCAACCAGGACATTAAACGCCTTGTCTATAAGTAAAATAAAAACAGTAGGCGGGATTTTAAAAAAGAGCGAAAAAAGCCTTCTGGATTTAGAAGGTATGGGAGATAAAGGAATAAAAGAAATAAAAAAGGCGCTGAAAAAGCTTGGTTTAGAAATTAAACCGGGCGAATAATATTTTTTATGCAAAAGCTTGCCAAAACCAGAAAATTTGGAAGGAAAACCGATCAGCGAAAAGCCTTTATAAAAGCACTTATCAGCGCGCTTATTTTGAAGGGGAAAATAAAAACAACTTTAGCGAGGGCGAAAGCAATAGCCCCGGCTACAGAAAAACTAATAACCAGAGCCAAGAAAGGGGATATGGCTTCAAAAAGATTATTAATCCGTTTCCTTTCGCCTAAATTAACGGAAAAATTAATAAAGGAAATCGCTCCAAGTTATAAAGAAAGGAATGGTGGTTATACGAGAATTATAAAAACCGGGCCAAGACAAGAAGACGGAGCAAAAATGGCGATTATTGAATTAGTTAAATAAATATGAAAAGAGAAACTCATACAATTGATGCGACAGACAAAGTTTTAGGAAGGATGGCAACAGAGATTGTCTGCCTATTGAGAGGGAAAAACCGGCCCGATTACGCGCCTAATGTGGATTCGGGGGCTTTTGTCATAATTAAGAATATGGAAAAGGTAAAGTTTACTGGTAAAAAATTCAAAAATAAGACTTTTTTCCGACATTCAGGATATATCGGCAGCGACAAGGAAATACTTTTGAAAGATCTTTTCCAAAAAAAGCCAGGTGAAGTTTTGCGAAAAGCCGTTTTGAGGATGTTGCCAAAAAATAAATTAAGGGCAAGACAGATAATAAGGTTAAAATTTGAATAATATGCCAGAAATAAAAAAGACTGCTATAAAAAAATCTCCTCGGACACCAAAACCATCCGCAAAAAAATCTGAAAAAGCTGCAGTACCTGTGCAGAAAGTTTTAATTGAAAAAGAAGAAATAAAAGTTGTTCCGGATGTGATATCTGCGGAAGAAACCAGAGAAGAGGCGGAATTTGACGCTAAATTGGCGGCCCAGCCCAATCGTTATTTTGAAGCAGTTGGCAGAAGAAAAACATCGGTTGCAAGAATACGACTTTTTACCAAAGGTGATAAGGTATTTTTAGTTAACGATAAACCATACAATGTTTATTTCCCGACAGGTGAACTCCAAAAAATAGCCGCTTCGTCTTTTGAAAAAATGAGGTGCCTGGATAAATTTAGGGTTGTTGTGAAGGTTTCAGGAGGAGGCATGCATGGCCAGGCGGAAGCCGTCCGCCACGCGGCCGCAAGGGCTTTAGTGGATTTTAATATTGATTTCAGAAAACGTTTAAGAAAAGTGGGATATCTTACGCGTGATCCCAGAATGCGGGAAAGAAAGAAATTCGGCTTAAAAAGAGCCAGAAGAGCTCCTCAATGGGCAAAACGTTAAAGGGCTCACATACTACACGAAAAACCGCAGTCGCTTGCCCCTGCGAGGCTCGCGCTGCTTGAACCTCGGGCTCGCTCCTCGCCTTTGGCGAGACCATGCCCGCTCGCCCTGCGGAACATTTTTCTTAGTAGTAAGGTTTCACCTAATAGAAAAAGTGAAAAAAGAAAGCCCGCCGATGAGGCGGGTTTTTGGTTAAAATAAAAAAAGAGCTCTCTTAAAAAGAGAGCTTTGCTCAAAAATTAGTTGCTACTGATTGCTTTTATACTCACTTGATAATCAGGGCCTTTATTCCCCAGATGTGGAACCAGTAATACTGGTCGGGGCAGTCCGGGAAAATTCAAACCTATGCTCAAGCTTTTTTTTGCTTCACGAATATTTTGGAGAGTAGTATATACTTCTATCTTTACAATATTATTGGGCTGGCTTGTTTTTCTTATGGTTAACTGACATTTGATCGGGCTTTTAGGAGAGTGATTGGGGTAGAGAGGGGCGCCATTAAGATCAATATACAGTTCTGGTAACGTTTTTTGCAGTTTTTCTATTATAGTTTTAGGAACGATTCCGTCGGTTTCGGCTAACTGAATTTTCATCAGCATTTTTATCAGCTATTCTCTTTTTATAGCAATGTTTTTTAAAATTGACAACTGGGGTTTAACCCGGTACCGTGCTTTGCTCTGGTACCGGGTTTGACTAATGACCGATGCGAAGATAAAATAGTTATATGCTTAAGGAGGTTTTAGACCAATTTTATTTAGATCGCCAGAGAGATAAAGAGCAGAACCATTTTTATATCACAGACGCCGGAAAATGCGGCCGTTCTGTTTTTTTTAAATTCAAAAAGGCACCAAGAGAAGAAATGGAAGCAAGAATTTTACGGATGTTTGAGCACGGCGATTCAATTCACCAGCTTATTATGCGGCCGTTGATTGCCACGCGGGAAGTGCACGTAGTGGCTTCAGAAGTTGACATAAGGTCAAATGAATTGGTTTCAGGCAGGGCTGACGCAATAATAAGTAATGGAGAAGAGCTTTTTGTGTTGGACATCAAGAGCATGAACAGTATGATTTTCAGAAAATTAACGGCTCCAAAAGAAGAAAATGTTTATCAAATTCAAATGTATCTCCATTTCTTTAAGATACCAAAAGGAATTCTTTTATATGTAAATAAAGATAGCTTGGAATTAAAAGAATTCGTTATTGATTATAATAAAAAAACAGCAGAGAATCTGCTTGAATCTTTAAAGGATTTAAAAGTCAAAATTAAGGAAAATATCATTCCCGAAAGAATCCTTGATTATCCGGATAATTGGCAGTGCAGATATTGCCAATTCCGCGAAATTTGTTCTCTTGCGGGTGGAGGAGATATAGATTGGGAGATATTTGAGAAAAAGATTGAAAAAGTTTCCTAAAAAACCGCTTAAGCGGTTTTTTAGGTTTGACAACCATAGGACCGTGTTATATAAATCAAGGAGTGGAAGATATGGTATTAATAAAAGGAAAAACCGAAGAAGAAAAAACATTAGAAGAACTTGAGGGACAGCGAGAAGGATTAGAAGTAATAAAAAGAAGTATTGGAAAAGCAATCGAAAAACAGAAGGGAATAATTGCGACGACTAAAGGCGAAGTCGTCAGATATAAGAAGGATTTGAAATGCGAGCATCATCCAAATGCTACTTTTGTAAAAACAGATAAGATAGGTAGTGGTTTCGGAAACAATTCATTTAAGTACAAATGTAAAGAATGTCTAAGGGAAGCAAGTAAAGGGAAGAGAAAAAGTCATAAAATAAGTGTCGCTTACGGATGCGATAACTGCGGGTTCGTTAAGGGTGAATACGATTCAAGACCATATAAGTCTTCTCCAGAATCCTGGACAGCTCTTGCCGGACGGGAAGGGACACATTTTCACTGTCGAATATGTGGCTCATTGCTTGGCGATAGTTATTATCTGTATAGTTAGCCAAATAAGCCCAAAAGTAAGCATAAATTATAAAATCCTTAAAAATAAGATAGATAGCCGTGTCTAACCCCACGGCTCTTTTTTTACCCAAAAGTGTTATTTCGGTTATCTGATTAGAGGGTTTGAGGAAATAATAAGATTTCCTTTGCTTAAAATGTAGAGTTTTTTATCAACTTGGTTGAAAAATATCTTCGGATTTTCAAAATCAGCCAGACTAAAGCTGTTTATTCTGTCGCGATCGTCAATCTCGCTTACTTTTATTTCATTGCCCGTATTAAATATGAGATAATTGCTAGTCAGCCAGAAAACATTTCCTATCTTTTCAGGAAATTCCATAAGGAAGATTTTTTCTCCTGCCTGCCTTGGAGGCTGGCCCGATTCTCTTTCAATAAAATATATCCAAAGTTCATAATTGTCGTAAAAGACAAATTTTTTATTATTCGGCGAAAAATTCAGATATTTGGCAGAATCCGATATTTTAACAAGATTATCTATATCAGAATTGAAGTAATAAAGGGTACTGTTTTCAAAAATAAATATTTTTGATTTGTCAGTTGCCTCTACCCTATATATTGCCTTTGGTTTAACAGCCAGTTCTTTTGTATTTATTTTTTCCGATGTTTTTCCGTTAATGTCGGAAGAATAGAGAAATCCGTCTTTGCCAAGCCAGATTATGGAATCAGAGAATAATTTATGGGCCAGAGAGGACGTTGCTATTATTTTCGGGATTAAGACATCTACAACCGCCAATTTTTCCGCAGTGGTGGTGGAAACTTTGGTCTCAAGGTTTTTAATGTCGGAAATAGCTATGGTCCATAGAATATCTTTTCCCCCGATTTTTTTGTAAATCATATTCTTTTCGTCTTCTGAAAACCAAAAATCTTCAATATCGCTCTCCATTGTTGAAATTTCCAGATCTACAGGAATTAAAATAATATCTTTGGCTTCAGTTACAATTTGCTCTATTACTTCCAGATTTTTCTGCCAGGTGAAATATCCTTCTTTTTCTATTTTTACCTCATAGATTTTCGGAAGGAGATTCTCAAATAAAGCCGTGCCGAAAAATATGGATGTTTTTTTCACCGACGTATCAGTGATTGTTATTTCTGCGTCATTCGGCCGCACCTTAAAATACAGCCCGCCCAATTGGACGAATTTTTTGGTGCTAATGTCAAATTGGTATCCTTTGGAATATAGAAAGGTTAATGGGGCAATAAAGGCAAAAAGGATGAAAAGGAAAATAAGCAATAATGTTTTGGCTCTTTTACTCATAATCGTATTATATCTTGAAATTTAATTTTCAAAAAGCTTTCGTTGTTTTTTCACAGGTTCTTTGATAAACTAAAATGTAGTAATAATCTAAACTTTAATCAATATGAACGGAGGTAATTTTACGCATAAAGCCCAAGATTCAATCTTAAACGCGCAGGATATTGCCAGAGAAAAAGGTCAGCACCAAATTGATGCTTTACATCTGCTTTTGGCTTTGCTTTCCCAGGATGAAAGCGTTGTTATAAATCTTCTGCAAAAGATAGGAGTTGATATTGAAGTTTTACAGAAAAAAACAAAGCAGGCATTGGATAAAATTCCCACTATCGCAAGTCCTCAGGTTTTCGGCCAGTTCTATCTTACTCAAGACATGGCAAAGGTTTTAGACAGGGCCCGTCAGGAAGGAACAAAGATGGGGGATGAATATATTTCTGTTGAGCATATGTTTCTTGCTTTATTGGATACCGAAACCAAAGCAAAAGAAATTCTTAATAAAGCTGTATTTTTGCAGACAGGCGGAACCGCGGCAACTTTGGATTTCGGCAAGCTGGAGTATGGTAAAGCTCTGGAAATCCTGGCCCAGATTAGGGGCGGTACCAGAATAACTGACCCTGAGCCTGAATCGAAATTCCAGGTAATAGAAAAATATGCCAGGAACCTCACCCAATTAGCCAGAACCGGAAAGCTTGATCCTGTTATAGGCAGGGAAAACGAAATCAGAAGACTGATGCAGGTTTTGTCACGAAGAACAAAAAATAATCCTGTTCTTATCGGTGAAGCCGGCGTTGGTAAGACAGCCATTGTTGAAGGATTGGCCCAGAAGATTGTGAAGGGAGAAGTGCCTGAAAGCCTGAAAGACAAAGAAATTATAGGGCTGGATCTCGGCGCTTTGATTGCCGGCACCAAATACAGGGGCGAATTTGAAGACAGGGTAAAAGCTTTTCTAAAAGAGATAAACAGGGCAGGAGGAAAATATCTTCTATTTATTGATGAGCTCCATACTTTAGTGGGAGCAGGGGCGGCAGAAGGCGCTATTGACGCATCAAATTTATTAAAACCCGCGTTAGCTAGGGGAGAATTGAGGGCAATCGGCGCAACTACTCTTAAGGAATATCAGAAATATATAGAAAAAGACCCGGCGCTTGAAAGAAGATTTCAACCAATTTATGTTGCAGAGCCCACTGTTGATGATACTATTGCCATTCTCCGGGGACTGAAAGAAAAATATGAAAATCATCACGGGGTTAAAATTTCAGACAACGCTTTAATTGCTTCGGCAAATCTTGCGGCAAGATATATTTCAGACAGGTTCCTGCCGGACAAAGCAGTTGATTTAATGGATGAAGCCGCTTCTTCTTTACGGTTGGAAATAGAATCAGAACCCATAGAGATGGATGAATTAAAGAAAGAAATCCAGAAATTGGAAATTGAAAAAACAGCTTTAAAGAATGAAAAAACAAAAGATGCAAAGAAAAGGCAGACGGCAATCAATCATTCCTTGGCTGACCTGAAAGAAAAGCTAAAATCATTTTTATTAAAATGGAAAAATGAAAGGGATATTATTCAGGAAATAAGAAATTTAAAGAAGGAAGCGGATCAGTTGATATTTCAGGCCGATGTAGCCCAGAGGGAGGCCAATCTGGAAAAAGTGGCGGAAATAAAATACGGAAAAGTTCCCGAATTATTGAAGGAAATAAGGAATAAGGAAAAAAATCTGATAAGGATTCAAAAAACCCATAAGATACTAAAAGAACAGGTGGATGAAGAAGAGGTTGCGCATGTTGTTTCCCTTTGGACGGGGATTCCTATTACTAGATTAATGGAAGGGGAGGCGCAGAAATTAGAGAATATGGAAGAGGTTTTGTCCAGCCGCGTAATTGGCCAACGAAGGGCTATTGAAGCAGTGGCGAATGCCATTAGGCGTTCGCGCGCAGGAATTGCTGAAGAAAACAGGCCAATGGGTTCTTTCCTTTTCTTAGGGCCCACCGGTGTCGGCAAAACTGAAACCGCCAGGGCTTTGGCGGAATTCCTTTTTAATGATCAGAACGCATTAGTAAGGCTGGATATGTCTGAATATATGGAAAAACACACGGTTTCAAAAATAATCGGCTCGCCTCCGGGCTATGTCGGCTATGAAGAAGGCGGTCAATTGACGGAGAAAATCCGCAGACGTCCTTATAATGTAATTCTGATTGATGAGATAGAAAAGGCGCATCCCGACGTATTCAATATATTTTTACAGATATTGGAAGACGGCAGGCTTACTGATGCCAAGGGCAGGGTGGCTTCATTTAAAAATTGTATTTTTATTATGACTTCAAATATAGGATCGGAACATATTGCCAAAATTGGCGAACTGGGATTTGCGGGAGGACAGGAAGAAAAAGCCCAAGAAAATCTGAAAGAAAAAGTGATGGATGCCTTAAGAGAGCAGTTCAGGCCGGAATTCCTCAATAGAATAGACGATATAATAATATTCAATTATTTGAGCAAAGTGGAAATAGAAAAGATAGTTGAATTGGAATTAAATAAAGTTGTGAACCGGCTTTTGGCTAAAAAGTTTGAACTGAGCATTTCTCAGGCTGCCAAAGATCTGCTGGCAGAACGCGGATTTGATGTAAACTTGGGAGCAAGGCCTTTAAAAAGAGTGATTCAGAAACTGGTTCTTGACCCTTTGGCGCTGAAGATTGTCAGAGGAGAGCTTAAGGAAGGAGAAATAATTATGATTAATGAGGAAAAAGGGAGTATTATTTTCAGACTCTCTGGGGATTTCTTAAAAGCAAGCCGAGGGAAAAGAGAAGACAAGGTTTTAGTAAAATAGACTGTGCCGTTTGACCGCCCCCCTGTTTCGCCCGGGGCGGTTTTTGTTATAATGAATAATAATTATATGAATTTTTCTCCGTATACGATAAAAACTGCAGAAGATATTTTCGGAGATCTGAAATCATCAAAGAAAGGCCTTTCCCAAACAGAAGCCGAAATAAGGATTAAAACTTTTGGGAAAAATGAAATAAAGGGAAAAGAAGTCGGACTGGCGGATATTTTTTGGCGGCAATTCCGTTCGCCATTTTTTTATCTGCTTTTTTTCGCCTCCACAATCGCTTTTTTAATAGGAGAAAGGATTGACGGAATCTTTATAATTTTTTTTGTGGTAATAAATACGGCCCTCGGATTTTTTCAGGAAGCCAGAGCCCAGAGAGCGGTTGCTATTTTAAAAAAATACATTGCTTCAACAGCATTGGCAATCAGGGATGGGGCAGAAAGAACAATTGAAAAAAATCTTTTAGTCCCGGGCGATGTCGTTGTATTGGAAGCCGGAAACATAGTTCCCGCCGATCTCCGCCTGGTTGAAGCAGAAAATATTTTAATAGACGAATCCATTCTTTCAGGCGAATCTTCGCCCGTTGCGAAAAATACGTCCAATTTAGCTAAAGAAGCAAAAGAAATTTTCGGCGCGGCAAACATGGCTTTTGCCGGCACTTCGGTGATTACCGGAGAAGCTTTGGGAATAGTGATAGATACCGGAAAAAACACGGTTCTGGGAGAAATTACAAAATTAGTTTCCGGCTTATCCAGGGAAAGCGTCTATGAGAATGATATGATTAAATTTTCCCGCTTGATTTTAAAGATAGTGGTAAGCACGATTATTATCATATTTTTGGCCAACCTGCTGATCAAAGGCACGGAAAATATTTTTGATTTTTCGCTGTTCTGCATAGCCCTGATTGTCAGTATAATCCCAGAAGCCTTGCCGGTGGTCATTACTTTCGCCTTATCCGAAGGAGCTCTGAAATTAGCAAAAGAAAAAGTAATCGTTAAAAGACTGTCTGCAGTGGAAGACCTTGGCGACATTGAAATTTTATGCACCGATAAAACGGGCACTCTTACCGAAAATAAACTGGAATTGGATAACGTGTTTTCCGTTGATAAAGAAAAATGTTGTTTATATGGACTGCTGATGTCTCCCTACGCCTCAAAAGGAGCCAAAGTTTCTTTAACACCTTTTGATTCAGCTATTTTTAACAAGTCTTCGGCTTTTATAAAACAGTCCCTTGGTGAATTTGAAAAGATTTCAGATATGCCCTTTGATTATTTGCGCCTTTTCAGCAGTAATTTGGTAAAAGATAAAATAGGAGAAAAAATTTTGATTATCAAGGGCGCTCCCGAAGCCGTGCT
>JAUSNC010000039.1 GCA_030645645.1 Candidatus Parcubacteria bacterium | reverse complement strand
CCCCGGTAGGAATCGAACCTACATCACTGGGTTCGAAGCCCAGTACTCTATCCGTTAAGCTACAGGGACGAATTTAATCTTAATTTTACACCATTTTTGATAAATTTCAAGCAAAAACATTTGGAATTTGTTATATGATTTGTTTTAAAGTAGAATGGAAATATGGAAATTCCGAAAGAAATAATTTCAATAATAAGAAAGCTGAACAAAGCCGGCTTTGAAGCTTACGTGGTTGGAGGATGCGTAAGGGATTTGGCGCGAGGAGCCGAACCCCAAGATTGGGACATAGCTACAAATGCCAAGCCTGAAGAAATAAAGAAAGTTTTTCCGGACAGCTTTTATGAAAATAACTTTTTTACGGTTACCGCGCATACTAGCAGTAAAAAACCCAATCTGAAAGAGGTTGAAATTACAACTTTCCGCCTTGAGGCAAAATACACCGACAAAAGACATCCTGACGAGATAAGGTTTGCCAAAACCCTTGAAGAGGATCTGGCCAGAAGGGATTTTACCATTAATGCAATGGCATTAAAGATTTCAGGAGCAAGATCCATTAAAATTGAGATAATTGATCCCTTCCAGGGACGGGAAGACTTTAAAAAGAAGGTAATAAGAACTGTTGGAATTGCCGATGAACGGTTTAACGAAGACGCTTTAAGAATGATGAGGGCGATAAGACTTACCGCTACTCTGGCAGACGGCTGGATTATAGAGGAAAAGACGGCAGAAGCCGTTAAAAAGCACGCTCAATGGATAAAGGTAATTTCACATGAAAGAATCAGGGATGAGCTGGTTAAAATTATTATGTCTCCAAGGGCATTTGAGGGCATTGAGCTTCTTCGCAAATTAGGCCTTTTAACCTATATTCTCCCTGAATTGGAAGAAGGATGCAGCGTAAGCCAAAACAAGCACCATATTTACGAGTGTTATGAGCACAACCTCCTTTCCTTAAAGTATGCTTCTGAACAAAATTTCAGCAAAGAGATCAGGATTGCTTCCCTATTCCATGACATTGGCAAACCAAGGGCAAAAGCCGGTCAGGGCCTTGATTCCACCTTTTATAACCATGAGATAATAGGCGCCAGAATGACTGAACAGATACTTAACCGGCTGAAGTTTCCTAAAAAGGAAACAGAAAAGATAGTGAGGCTTGTAAGGTACCACCTTTTTTACTACAATGTGGGAGAAGTTTCAGAGTCATCAGTGAGGAGATTAGTAAGAGAAGCCGGACCTGAAAATATGGAGGATTTACTGAAAGTAAGAATGGCTGACAGGATTGGTTCAGGAGTTCCCAAGGCCGAACCTTATAAATTAAGGCATTTAAAATACGTTATTGATAAGGTTTCGCAGGATCCTATTTCATCTAAAATGCTTAAGATTGACGGAAACGCCATTATGAAGATTTTAGGAATAAAGCCAGGGCCAGCAATTGGACATTATTTGGACATTTTACTTGGAGAGGTGCTTGAAGATCCAAAAAAGAATAAAAAAGAGTTTCTTGTGAAACAAACAAACAAATTAGGGAAAATGAAAATTAAGGAACTGGAAAATTTGGCAAAAAAGGCAAAAGAAGAAAGAATGAAGGTGGAAACAAAAAGAGACGAAATGACCAAAAATAAATATTGGGTAACGTAAATAATAATTAAAATTAAACCTATGTATTTATCAATTTTCATTGCCGCATTCGGCGGAGGCGCGCTAAGAGGAATAACAGGCTTTATAAAGCACCAATTTTCCTACAAGAATGTAGGATTTAATCTTCCCTATTTCCTAGGAATGGTCTTTATTTCAGGGATTGTCGGTGTTATGACAGCTTCGGCTTTCAATATTAATACGATGTTCGCTTTCATTATTGGTTATGCTGGAGGTGATTTCCTGGAAAGCGTTTATAAAATAATAGCTAAAAAGCCGGAAATATATCTGCCATTAAAAGATGTGGTTGCCAAGCAATAAAAGAATTTTCACAAATCAGTATCAGCCTACCCCGCGAGGCGGGGTTTCACGTTAAACCTGTAAATAGATTTCTAGATTAATTTCGGGGTGTCGTATAGTGGTAGTATGCGGGCTTCGGGAGTCTGCGGTCTGGGTTCGATTCCCAGCACCCCGACAAATGTCCAATTAAATGTCCAATTAAAATATGGAGTTCACTATTAAAAAACTGAATACAAGCGTTCATAATTTAATGAGAGATTTGGGATATCATTTCCAAAGGGAGGAGAATAAAGAAATGGCTTTTTATAAGCCGTTGAGCAACAGAGACTACCCCAGATTTCATATCTATCTTAAATATGACAATGAGATGTATTTTAATATTCACCTTGATCAGAAAAAGCCGATTTATGAAGGAGCCCCGGCGCACAACGCGGAATACGACGGAGAGTTAGTTACACGTGAAACAGAAAGAATAAAAAAGTTTTTTGATAATTTAGTTTAAATCAGGGCCTATGGTCTAGTGGTATGACGCGACATTCGCATTGTCGAGATGCCAGTTCGATTCTGGCTAGGTCCACTATTTAAAATATATAATAAGCTGTTTCTTTTTATGCCTAAAGTAATTATCGCCTCTACAAATCCGGTTAAAATTAATGCCGCTTCTAATGCATTTAAGGAAATGTTTCCTACGGAAAATTTTAATATAGAAGGCGTTTCTGTTGCATCTGGAGTCAGTGAGCAACCACAGAATGACGAAGAAACATTTCAAGGCGCGCTAAATCGGACAGAAAATGTGTCAAAAATAACTGACGCAGATTTTTGGGTTGGTATTGAAGGAGGTATTGAAGAGAAAAATACTGATATGGAAGCATTTGCCTGGGTTGTGGTGAAAGCTAAAGACGGCAAGATTGGCAAAGGAAGAACAGGAACTTTCTTCTTGCCTCCGAAAATTGCGGAACTGATAAAACAAGGCAAAGAGCTCGGGGAAGCAGACGATATTGTCTTCGGGAGGAAAAATTCAAAACAAAGCAATGGGGCTGTGGGAATCTTGACTGATGATGTGGTGGACAGAATAAAATACTATACAGAAGCAGTGGTACTTGCTCTTATTCCCTTTAAGAATAAGCATTTATATGATATTGGCTAAAATTTGTAAGATTTTATTCCAACTTGCCGAACAAAGTCAGTTAAAAAAATGAGCAAAAAACATAAGAATCTCCTAACCGAGGAAAACCAAACAAGGCTTTATCTGGTGCACCATATGCACCACATGGAATCAGGAAAAGGAAAGGCGGCACATGAATTGCACCATTGTTTTTTGTATTCGCAAAAAAATAAAAAAGGTGAGAAATACAGAATTAAACATTTAATAACAGGATCCAGATTACTGCATATTCTGGATATACCGTTCTCCGGCACGCTTTACGACCACCTGAATAATCCTTTCAATATTATCTTTTTACTGGTTAAAAAGAAGAAATATTCGGTTTTAGAAGCCTGACCTATTATAAAAAATAAGTTGACAAACAAAAATAAACATGGCATATATGTGCTAACAGTAGGTAAGATAGTTGGAAAAAAACCAAAAAGTAAAAAATGTAAGATTTAGACGACCGGAGGAAATCACAGACGAAATCATTAAAAACGTTTTCGCCTCCGCGAAGCTTGTGAGAATGTCGGTAAACTCAAATGATTGCATTCAATATCAGCACATAAGTTTTAACAATCTAAGTTTTTGGCTCCCTCTAAAACGCGTGTTAGATATCATGGGAGTTACGCCAGAGATGTTAAGATCAGCTTTAAAACCCCAGGCGGAAACAGTGAAGCGAAAATTCCCTTTCAACTTATTTAAAAAGCTCAAATACAAAATCGTGATAGTCGAATTGCCGGAAAAGGTTGAAACTTTTAGAGAATTAAGCCGTTTCACTTGTAGTAACTATCAGGTATGTCGAAAATTAGCAGATATTCTCGGAAAGCCAATTGAGGTATTAAGAGAAGAAGGCTATAACGGCATATGTGACCACTTATTCACGGTATTTCCAATCACCAAGGAAGGTCAAGTTAATAAAAACCAAACATAATAGTCAATACCTTGCAAATTTCATTAGGAATGAAAAGCGCAAGGTTTTTTTATTGATTATTTAACCTTTTAAAAATTAAATGATATATTGATTTAAGCGCAGATTTAAGGCATAAAAATATGAAAAAATATGTATTTATGATTAAAGATTTGATAAAAAAAATAACTCCTTCTTTTTTAATCAACTGTTATTATTTAACGTGGGCCTTTTTAGGAGCCGTTTTTTACAGGTTTCCCTCAAAAAAATTAATAATCGTAGGAGTGACCGGCACCAACGGAAAATCAACTGTTGTGGAAATGATTGACGCTATTTTGAAAGAAGCTGGGTTTAAAACAGCCTCGTCGTCCTCTATATGTTTTAAAATCGGAAGTAAAGAATGGCCAAATAATTTAAAAATGACAATGCCCGGGCGTTTAAAGATACAAAAATTTCTCAGGCAGGCGGTAAATGCCGAATGTGAATACGCTGTTTTGGAAGTTACATCCGAAGGGATAAAGCAATTCCGCCATAGATTTATTGATTTTGACGCGGCAGTATTTACAAATATAACACCGGAGCACATTGAAAGGCACGGAGGATTTGAAGCGTATAAAACAGCCAAAGGAGAATTGTTTAGAAGTCTCAAAAATGGAATCAAGAAAAATACAATTTCAATCGTGAACTTAGACGATCCCAATGCTGATTACTTTTTACAATTTATTGCAGAAGGAAAATTCGGCTATAAGATCAAAGATGAGTTATTTACGCAATTACCTTCAAAGGAAATTAATATAGTAGAAGTAAAAAACTATCAATTAATGCCAAACGGATCAAGATTCACTATTGACGGCAAAGAATTCAATCTCAATCTACTGGGTAAATTCAATATCTATAATTCTCTGGCTGCAATATGTTTTGGATTATCGCAAGGAATTAATATTGAGACTTGCAAAAAAGGGCTGGAAAAAATCAAAGAAGTGCCGGGAAGAATGGAAGTTGTTATTGAAAAGCCTTTTACAGCCATTGTTGACTATGCCCATACTCCAGCCGCCCTGGAAAACGTATATAAAACTTTAAAAACCTCGCGATTAATCTGCGTTTTAGGAGCAGCCGGCGGAGGAAGAGATAAATGGAAAAGGCCCGAACTCGGCCAAATTGCGGCAAATTACTGCCAGAAAATTATTTTGACCGACGAAGATCCTTATGATGAAAATCCCGAACAAATTTTATCTGAAATAAAAAAAGGAATTCTAACTGCAAATTTCCAGGAATCAAATCTGTATGAAATTTTAGACAGAAAAGAAGCGATTAAAAAAGCCGTACAAATAGCTGGAGCAGGGGATACGGTTGTTATAACCGGCAAAGGATCAGAGCCATGGATGTGTATTGCAAAAGGGGAGAAAATTCCTTGGGACGACAGAAAAATCGTCAGAGAGCTTTCGTTAGAAGTTTTACCTTAAAACTTATTGTACAGCTTACAAAAATATTGATAGTGTGGTAGAAGTAGTGCAGAAGAATAAACATATATTATTATAATAATCAAAACGCATATGGTAAACCGAAAATTTTCAAGATCTCAAAGTAAGTTCATTCGTAATGAAAAGGCCAGGATACGTGGTGGAGTTTTGGATTTAGCCAAACAAAAGGAATTAATTAATGAAGTCTACAAAAATTATCTGCCCAAAAAGAAAAATAAACCGAAAACCGCCGAGAAATCCGCTTAAACAATAAGCGGGTTTTTTAATTAGGAATTGGCAAAAAAAGCAAAAAGAATTTAAAATGAAAGGGTAGTTTTGAATGGAATTATAAAAAGATGCTTAATGAGATAGTTATAATTTTAGGACTGATTGTTTTTGAAGTGGTTAGTTCAGTGGATAATGCCATTATCAACGCCCATGTTTTAAAAACAATGAGTGCAAAGTGGCGTAAGATTTTCCTTTTTTGGGGGATAATTTTTGCTGTTTTTATCATCCGAGGACTCGTACCCTTACTGGTTGTCTGGATGTCAGTTCCTGAAATAGGTTTTATGGGTGCTTTTCATGCGGCTTTTTCCGGATCTTCGGATTTTTCGCAGCTGATAGAAGAAAGAAAAGGCATAATCCTTTTGGGTGCCGGAGTTTTTATGGCGCTTCTCTATCTGCACTGGCTGTTTTTGGAAAAAAAGGATCCATATTTTGTTCCAGACAAGCTGATAAAGCCTCATCATGGTGTTTGGTTTTTCGCCAGCGCAGCAATTATTTTAGTAACTATTCTATATTTGGCGAAAGGAGATTGGCATTTAATGCTTTCTGCCGCAGTCGGTAATGCCGTATTTTTTATACTATACGGATTTAGGGAACAGGCGGCAAAGCAAGAGGAAATAATGCAAGGCGCAAATAATAATTTAAGCAATTTTTCAAAATTGATGTATCTTGAGGTTTTAGACGCTTCTTTTTCTTTTGATGGAGTATTCGGCGCTTTTGCCTTCACAACTGCCATTCCCTTGATTCTTATCGGAAACGGGATCGGCGCCTTAGTTGTAAGACAATTGACCATTGTGGGTATTGAAAAAGTTTCGCAGTATAAATGGTTGAAGAACGGCGCCATGACCTCAATCGGCCTTTTGGGCATAATAATGATCCTAAAAAGTTTTGGTGTTCAGATCCCGGAATATTTACCTACAGTAGCCACTATAGGGCTTGTCGGACTAACCTTTTTGTCTTCTAATAAATTATTAAAAAATGGAGGCTAATATTTCAATATACTCAGTATAAATACGTACACGAATGAATAAAGAAAAAGAATTAAAAAGAATAGCCGAAGCAATTAAAAAATGCAAAAAATGCATTCTATGGAAAACCAGGAATAATACCGTACCCGGAGAAGGACCGGCTAATGCCAGAATAATTGCCATTGGTCAGGCGCCTGGTGCCAATGAAGATATGACGGGACGTCCCTTTATAGGCAGGGCGGGAAAACTGCTTACGCAGCTGCTGGAGATGGCCGGTATGGACAGAAAAAAAGTTTTTATTACGTCTCCGGTTAAATGTTTTCCTCCAAAAAACCGAAAGCCCACAAAAAAGGAAGTGTTTCTTTGTCTTCCTTATTTAAAAAACCAGATTAAAATTATTAATCCCCAAAAGATTATTTTATTAGGAGAAGTGGCTTTTAAATTGTTTTTTCCCGAAAAGAGAATGAAGGACTTTCGGGGAAAATGGCTGATCCAAGATAATAAAAACTACTTTATTTCCTATCATCCGGCGGCGGGGATAAGATTTCAAAAATTTAAGAAGATTCTGGAGAAAGATTTTAAAAAACTCCGATAATTATTCAATTGACATGTCAACTTTATAGATATAGATTAGAAGCGGTGAAAGATGTGAAAATTATTGATGGACTTATTGCTTATGCTGAAGATAGAGAAATAATAAAACGCCTTAATAAAGATAAAAAGCACCTGGCTGAAATTCTAGCACAACGGAAAAAAAGAATTATGGATTTATTAAAAAAAGAACTACATAATCCTGTAACCCGAGAAGTAATTGGGGAACACATAGATGCTATTCATAAAAGAGTTATGGAATTAGAAGAAAAAGGGAAAAAAACCAGGAAAAAGGTTATTATCAAGGAAGATTCTACATAAATCTTCCTTTTTTATTACAATTTTTTAATCATATATTCTTCTTTTAAGGAATATCCGAGTTTGCGGAAATATTCCCTTGAGCCTACTCCGGCAATAGCCGCTATTTTTTTCAAGCCGAATTCTTTTTTTACAATTTTTTCCGCTTCCTTAATCATTTCCTTTCCTAGTCCTTTATGTTGCGGAGAAATTACAGATCCGTCATTGGGCGATAGGGGATAAAGCTGGCCATAAGTATGTATTTCCCTGATTATGGCTGCCCGGCTTAAAGACGGAAAAATTACTTTTTCAGAAGCCGTCCTTAATCTTAAAAGGCTGAAAAGTTTTTCCTTAGTTTTATTTTCAAAGCTTAAAAATATCTCTTTCCCCCCAGAAGCGGCGTAGTCTTCCCTGAAAAGGTAAATTTTTTCTTTTGGGTTGTAATTTCCTTTGACTTCGCGGCATCTGATACAGCGGCATTTCCATCCTTTATCCTTCTGTAATTTTAATAAATACTGCCGCAAGTTGGAAATTTTCGCTCCTCCCCCCGCTACTTTATCAGAGGGAAAGTCCCTTATTATACGCTGGATCCGGCAATAAAACGGAATTTCTTTTTTTATTGCCGCAATAAGGCTGATAAGTTGCTTTTCAGAATAGGGTTTGTAATCCATTTTTTTCCAGACGCGGTAGAGAGGAGCTTCTTTTAGCAAGGCGCAAGGATATATTTTCAGAAGATCCGGCTGGAAGTCTGGATTGGAAAATATTTCCTTAAACATTTTTTCATCGCGCTTTAAGTTAGATCCTGGTAGGTTAGGCATCATCTGGTAGCATATTTTAAACCCGGCATCTTTCAAAAGGCAGGTGGCCAGGATAGTTTCTTTTACACCGTGGCCGCGTCTGTTTAATTTTAAAACATCATCATAAATGCTTTGGATTCCAAGCTCCACTCTGGTCACGCCGAATTGGCGCAATCTTTTTATTTCCTTTTCATTAATATAATCGGGCCTTGTTTCTATTGTAATTCCTACA
>JAUSNC010000033.1 GCA_030645645.1 Candidatus Parcubacteria bacterium | reverse complement strand
AATGGGGTTAAAAGAAACCGCAAAAAGCTATGGCCAAGAAATCTAAGAAAATTTTAATAACAGGGGGAGCGGGATTTATCGGCTCCCATTTAGCTGAAAAACTTCTTTCTCAAGGGAATGAAGTTTTTGTAATTGATAATTTATCAACCGGCAGTCTTAAGAATATCAAGCACCTTCGGAAGAATAAAAAATTTCATTTTATAAAAGGAGATATTCTTGATAAGAAAACAGTTGAGAAGGAGGCCAGGAAAGTTGATCAAATCTTCCATTTGGCGGCGGCAGTCGGAGTAAAAACCGTTATAGAAAAACCGCTGGAATCTTTCCTTTTAAATCTTAAAGGAACGGAAATTATTTTAGAGGCGGCTTCAAAATACAAGCTGCCCATTCTAATAACCTCCACTTCGGAAGTCTACGGAAAAAATGAAAAGCTTCCTTTTAAGGAAACTGATGACAGGATTTACGGTTCCGCCTATCATAATCGTTGGGGATACGGCCTTTCTAAAGGAGGGGATGAATTCTTGGCTTTGGCATATTATAGGGAAAAAAATCTGAAAGCCGTTATTACAAGGCTTTTTAACGTAATAGGGCCGAGACAGACAGGAGCTTACGGTATGGTGGTTCCAAGATTCATTAAACAGGCTTTGGCTGGCGACCCGATTACAATCTACGGAGACGGATACCAAAGCAGATGCTTCGGCTATATAGATGACGTGGTAAATGCCTTAATTATTTTATTAAACAGCCCCAAGGCGCCAGGAGAGATTTTCAATCTTGGATCAGATGAAGAAATTACCATAAAGGATTTGGCAAAAAAGATAATTATTTTGACTTCCAGCAAATCAAAAATAACATTTATTCCTCATACCAAGATTTTCGGCCCTAATTTTGAAGATATGCTTCATCGCAGGCCGGATCTCTCAAAAATTAAGCAATTTTTAGGCTACAAGCCGAAATATTCCTTAGAAGATAGCTTAAAAAAAATCATTTCTTTTTTTAATGAAAAGTAAAAACAAATTATGTTTTGTCTCAATTGATATTGAACATGATTACGCGGATAAAGAGAAATTTTTCCGCGGTGTTGAGAATTTGGATAAAATTTTGGATATTTTCAGAAAGCACGGCATTCCGGCCACTCTTTTTATAACTGGAGATGTTCTGGAGAAGTATAAGGAAACAGTTATTAAATGGTCCAAAGATTTTGAGATCGCCTGTCATAGCTATTCTCATAGGTTCTGGAATACTTTAGATCATAAAGAGAGACAAGGCGAATTGGATAAGTTTAAAATTCTTTACAGTAGCATTTTTAAAGCTGAACCAATCGGGTTCCGTTCTCCCTCGCATCTTATAGATGAAGATGCGCTTCATATCTTAGAAGAAGAGAGATTCTCTTACGACAGTAGCGTGGTTCCTAACTATCCTTTTTTTAAAAAATATCGTGGATATAAAGGCCGGGCTCCCGCGGTACCGTATTATCCTCACCGTACGGATATCCGTAGAAAGGGAGAAATGAATATTTTAGAAATACCCGTTGCCGGGCAGTTATTCGGCCTGCCTCTAGCCGGTATCTGGATCGCCCGCATTCCATTTTTAGTTTTCAGATCTCTTTTTAGTTTTTATAATCCGCCGTTTATAACAGTTAATATGCACTCTTGGGATATTTTGGATAATTCCTTCAGGAAAAGTTCGGTAGATCAGTTTTTCAGCAGTTTAGACCGCATTTTAAGCCTGCTTGAAACGAAGGATTATACATTCGTAAATGGCAGGCAAATCTATGAAATATTTTCAAAAGATAAACGATAAATCAAAATGGAAAGAATTCCTTGGGAAAACCCTGTTCCAAACTTTTTTCCATAATCTGCAATGGGAAGAATTTTTGGAAGAGGAATTTAAATGGCTGAAATTTGAACATTATCTTTATAAGTCAGAAGCTGTTTTAAGTTTGGCAAGAGTAAATATTTTCGGACAGGAAAAATTAATTTCTCATCCTTTCTGCGAATATGGGGGTTTACTGCCTCTTTCTTCTAGAATAGACGGGGAAGAAGTAAAAAAAGCGCTTTTTTCCGAATTTAAAATCCCTTTTATAATAAGTTTTCACCCTTATCTCTTGAATTTTTTTTCATTTTCCGAGGATGGAGCCAAAAAAGAGTTTAGTTCAAATACTTATTTTATAGAAAATATTCACCAGAGAAAAATATCGGATATTTGGTCTTCTTTAAGAAAAACTCTGCGCCATTCAATAAAAAAAGGGCAGGAACAAGGTATAGAAATAGTCCAATGCCGGGAAGAAAAAGAACTTAAAAGCTTTTATAAAATTTATTTAAAGACGGAAAAGCGACACAAAGGATTGCCTTATCCTTTATCATTCTTCAGATTTTTCCTTAATTCTCCCGATGCGGAAATAATTTTAGCAAAGTTTAATGGAAAGATAATAGCCGGCAGTGTTTTCCTTTTATATGATAAGTTTATTCATTATTCAAAGAATGCGTCGGATGAAAGGTTTCGGCATTTAAATGCCAATAACTTGATTCTTTGGGAGGAAATTAAAAAATACGCCGGCAAAGATTATCATTTTTTTGACCTTGGAGGGACAGGCCAGAACAACAGCTTGAAAGTTTTTAAGGAAGCTTGGCACGGCAAAAAATATCATATATCGGATATTAGCAATATTCAGCAAAAGCCAAGGGGTAAAAAGACTAAAATAAGAAATATTTTGGGCATCCTGCCCGGTTTTCTAATGGAAAGAATAGGGCCATACATATTAAGGTTTAAAGTATAATTATTGTAATAATTAGAAATGTATTTTGTTCATCCCCAGATAAAATTAAATAATTTAAACAAAGCTATTTCGGCTTTGATCAGCCAACCGGATGTTCGGGCTTTCACCCGGAAGCTTTTCGTTTACTTCCCTAAAAAACAGATTATTTTTACTGATATGGGAAGATCGGCTTTCAGGATAATAATTGAAAAGTTTAAACTGGAAAATTCCGAAATTATTTTTCCGGCCTACATTTGCGATATTTTTTATCCTATTTTGAAGAATTACAACATCAAGCCGGTCTTTATAGATATTGATCTTAAGAATTTTAATATTAAATCCGAGGATATTAATAAGAAAATTTCCCCCAAAACTAAAGCTATTTTAATTTCTCATACATACGGTTTTCCTTTTGATCTGGCTGGTTTGCGGAAGACTCTTGGCGGAAAGCTGTTAATTATAGAAGATTGTGCTCATAGTTT
>JAUSNC010000030.1 GCA_030645645.1 Candidatus Parcubacteria bacterium | reverse complement strand
GGAAAAAGGAATGTTTTAAAAAAGAATACGGCATTGGTGTTTTTTGCAACCCAAGGATTGGGTTCTCTTGCAATCATAACGCAGAGTTTTGCAGTTGCTTTAGTGCCCTTAGGCTTACTTTCTCTCATTAACGCTCTGCAGGGAATAGAATATATTTTCATACTTATTATGGCTATATTCCTTTCATATAATTTTCCACAGTTCGGCAGCGAAAGAATAAGCGGAGGAATACTTTTTCAAAAAATTCTGGCGATAATTTGCATTACCGCCGGAGTTATAATTTTAGCTTTTACATAACTAATGAAAGTTAAATGATTTTAAACCTTAAAATAATTCTGATTATTGCCCTTCTGCTTTTAATAGGCTTCTTTTTTATTCCTCTTCCGAAAGCCGGTCATCCTGTCTGGGGCGTAAATTTTTCTCAGAAGCAGGCGGAGATGCTTTCGCTTGATTGGAAAAAAACATACTTGGCGATCCTGGACGATTTAAAAGTTAGAAATATAAAGCTTCCTGCCCACTGGGATCTGATTGAACCACAGGAAGGCAGTTTTGATTTTAATGATTTGGATTGGCAGATTAAAGAAGCTGGGGAGAGAAACGCCAAAATACTTTTAGTTCTGGGAATAAAGACCACGCGATGGCCGGAATGCCATATTCCGGATTGGGCGAAGAATTTATCTAAGGAAAAACAGCAAGAAAGGATTCTTGAAATGATACAAATAGTTATTAACCGCTATAAAAACAGCGATGCAATATCTTCTTGGCAGGTGGAAAACGAACCGTTTTTGTCATTCGGCGATTGTCCCTGGCAGGATGAGAATTTTTTAAGGAAAGAGGTTTCACTAGTAAAACAAATAGATTCAGCAAGGCCCATTATTATCTCTGCCAGCGGAGAATGGTCTTCATGGCTCAAAGAAGCTGAGTTAGCGGATAAAGTTGCAATTACAATGTACAGAATAGCCTGGTTTCCGGAATACAACAGATATTTAGATTATTATTTCCCTCAGATGTTTTACTGGATAAAGTCCGAAATTGTTAATATAATGCGCGGGAAAAATGTCATTGTAGGTGAATTACAGGCCGAACCCTGGGGAAAAACATTACTTAGCGATTCCTCTCTAGAAGAGCAGATAAAAACAATGAATTTAGATCAATTTAAGGAAAATATCGCATTTGCCGAAGGAACCGGCTTTAATGAATTTTATCTTTGGGGCTCTGAATGGTGGTATTGGATGAAGGAAAAACAGAATAAACCCGATATTTGGCTTCAGGCCCAAAACTTGTTTTGATTTTTTCTTAAATTTAGTATAGAATCATGAAGATATAATAAATAATATGGTAAAATTAAGCATTATTATACCGGCCTTAAACGAAGAAGATTTTTTGTCCAGACTGCTGGAGTCTATAAAAATACAGAGCTTTACTGATTACGAAATTATTCTGTCGGATGCCGGCTCTACGGATAAAACAATTCAGATCGCTTCCGATTTCGGATGTAAAATCGTATCAGGAGGTCTTCCCGCTAAAGGAAGAAATGCGGGCGCTAAAGCGGCTACGGCTGATCTGCTTCTTTTTCTGGATGCAGATACGAAACTGCCATCCAGACTTTTTTTGGAAAATGCAATTAAGGAATTCAAAGAGAGAAATCTTGATGTTTCTTCATGCCGTTTACTTCCGCTGGAAAAAAGCAAAGTGCTCAATAAAGGGTCAGTTGAAGCGTTATTCAAGGCTTCCAGTTATTTAATGATTATGTTTGAAAAGATAGCGCCGTTCGGAGTAGGATCTATGATTTTAGTTAAAAAAGAGCTTCATCGGAAAGTTAACGGGTTTGATGAGAAAATCACTTTTGGAGAAGATACGATTTATATAAGAAAGGCCGCCAAAGTGGGAAAATTCGGCATTTTAAGATCGGTAAAGATATTATGGTCGGTGAGGCGCTTTGATAAAGAGAAATGGATTAAGCCGGGCTTTCTGTATTTGTTTTGTTGGTTTATTATCGGATTAGACGAAAAGAAGCTGAATATTTTTGATAAAGGATTTTTTCAATACCGCTTCGGGCATTACAAGGAAAATAAAAGTAAAAACAAGTATTTTGATTTTGAGAAAATAATGAAGTTTTTTTCAAAAAAATAGTTTATGTCAAAAAAAGTTTATTTAGATTATGCCGCAACTACGCCAGTTGATCCCGCAGTTTTTCGGGCGATGTCGGCATTTCTGAAAAAGGATTTCGGCAATCCCTCTTCTGTCCATTATTTCGGGCAGAAAGCAAAAAGTGCTGTTGAAGAATCGCGCCAGAAAATCGCCGGATTTTTGGGATGCAGCGGAGAGGAGGTTATATTCACCGGTTCTGCCACAGAAGCTAACAATCTTTCAATTAATGGTTTATTAAAAGGGATCAACGGGAGCCAAAAGAATATATCAAAACCCCATCTTATTATTTCAACCATTGAACACCATGCAATATTTGAACCCTGCCTGGATTTAAAAAAAAGAGGCAAAGTGGAATTGGATTTCTTGCCGGTTGACGGAGATGGAATTGTAAAAATCAACGAACTCGAAAAACTTGTTAAACCGAACACGGTTCTGATTTCTATAATATACGCAAATAATGAAATAGGAACAATTCAACCAATAGCGGAAATAGGAAAATTAATTAAAAGAATCAACGAGAAAAGGGAATTTAAAATATATTTCCATACCGATGCCGTACAGGCGGTAAATTTTCTTGACTGTAACACTGATAATCTTTGCGTGGATATGCTGACGGTAAGTTCGCATAAGATTTACGGACCAAAAGGAGCCGGCGCATTATATATCAGGAAGGGAACGCCTGTTGCTCCTCTTATTTTAGGAGGAGGTCAGGAATCAGGTTTCAGATCAGGGACTGAAAATGTCCCGGGCATTGTCGGTTTTGCCGAGGCCGTAGCCTGCATCCAAGATCCCAGAACCAAGATTAAAAATATCAGAATAAGGCAATTGAGGGATAAATTAATAAAAAGGGTTTTAAAGGAAATTCCCGACTCCCAGCTGATCGGTTCAAAAACCTTCCGCCTTCCTAATAATGTGAATTTTAATTTTAAATCCGCTGAAGGTGAAGCGATAGTGATAGCTCTGGATCAAAAAGGGATTGCCGCTTCCACCGGTTCTGCTTGTTCATCTAAAAGTCTTGAACCCTCGCATGTTTTACTGGCACTCGGGCTTTCTGAAGAAGAAGCGCATGGAAGCTTAAGACTTACCATTGGCAAATATACAACTGAAGAAGAAATTAATAAAGTTTTAAAAGTACTTCCCCCTATAATTAAGAGATTAAGGGAAATAGCGGGAGTAAATTAAATTTATGACAAACCAGCCTTATTATTCAAAAGAAGTCGTAAAGCGTTTTCTGCATCCAAAAAATCTTGGCCGCATTAAGAATGCCGACGGCACAGGTAAAGTGGGAAATCCGAGGTGCGGCGATATTATGAAATTGGATATTAAAGTGGAAAAGAAAAAAAACAAAGAAATAATTAAAGATGTGAAATTTCATACTTTAGGATGCGCGGCGGCCATTGCCACTTCAGATATGATTGCTGATCTGGTCAAAGGCAAGACTTTTAATAAAGCCTTAAAGGTGGGATATAGCGATGTCGCAAAAGCCCTTGGTTCAGTTCCATCAGTGAAACTTCACTGCTGTGTTTTAGCTCAACAAGGACTGAAAGCAGCAATAGAAGATTATAAGAAAAAAAGTGAGAAAAAATAAAATTAAAATCAGGAAATATATAAAGAATTGGAAATTCCCAATACTTATTTCTTTAAGTATTGGCGCTATCTTTGCCGGAGGCATCGGAGGATTTTTTATGGCAACCTATTATTATTCCAGAACTGCCGAATTATTAAGCGTTTTACAGATTGATTTACCTGAAATCCCGGTTGCGGAAGATTCAGAGTATAATCTTCCTATTACACAAGAAGAGGCTGTTGTTGATGCGGTTAAGAAATATTCTCCTGCAGTCGTAAGTATTATTATTACAAAAGATGTCCCTATTTTTGAACAGTATTATACGAGTCCTTTTGAAGGATTTCCTTTTGAATTCCAAATCCCGCAGGTACGCCAAAAAGGAACCGAAAAGAAGGAGATTGGCGGGGGCACCGGATTTATTGTTTCTGAAGACGGGATGATTATAACTAATAAGCATGTAGTCCTGGATGAAGAGGCCGATTATACCGTTTATACCAACGATGGGAGGAAGTTCGGGGCAGAAGTGCTGGCAAGGGATCCTATACAGGATTTGGCCGTTATAAAAATTGAAGATTTATTAGAAACGCCTTTTCCGAAGGTTAAGCTCGGTGATTCTTCAAAAGTGCAAATAGGCCAGACTGTAATCGCCATCGGCAATGCTCTGGGAGAATTTAAAAATACCGTTTCAGTCGGAGTAGTTTCCGGCCTTGGTAGAACAATAACAGCCGAAGGCCAGGGTGATTTTATTGAGACCATTGATGATGTTATTCAAACTGACGCCGCCATCAATCAGGGGAATTCCGGCGGTCCTTTGTTGAATTTAAAAGGAGAAGTGGTTGGAATAAATACGGCTACGGTAATAGGCGCTCAAAGCATTGGTTTTGCAATACCTGTTAATAGGGTGAAAAGGGATGTTGAACAGGTGAAATTATTCGGAAAGATAGTTTATCCTTTTATCGGAGTTTATTACACCCTTATAACGGAAGATCTTCAAAAGAGTTTTGATTTGCCATCCGATCAGGGCGCTTGGATTGGCAGAAGTGCAAACGGCGAAAAGACTGATATAGCCATATTGCCTGATTCTCCGGCGGAAAAAGCAGGACTCAAACGGGACGATATAATTTTGGAATTTGACGGGCAGAAAGTCACTTTAGAAAATAAATTATCAAAGATAATTCAAAATTATATGCCCGGTGACGAAGAAAGTTTAAAAATCATCCGTAATAAAGAAGAAAAGACAGTTGAAATTATATTAGGGGAAAAAAGCGAATAATTAACATCAAATCAAATGAAACCATTTTTTGCCAGTTTTACGGATTTTATAAAATTTGACAGGAAACCCAACGAGGATTTTTACCTTATAAGCGATGTTTTTCCGCTTTTTATTTTAGCAGACGGAGTAAGCCAAGCTCATTTTCCTTCAGGGGGATACGCCTTTCCTGCGGGAGCAAGGGCTGCTGCACAGATTTTATGCTATACGGCTTTAGAATTCCTTGAGAATAAATTACAGGCGGTAAAGAATAATCAAGGGGTTAAAGAAGAAGAAATAAAGAAATTAATTGGAGAATCATTTGATCTGGTAAATTCCAGAATTAAAGATTTAAACAAAAATGAAGGAATAACCGATAAATTAGACTATTTCGTTTATGATTATTTTGACACAGTCGGAATAGTGGGATTTATACTTCAGGGAGTTCTGTATTACGGTTATGTAGGCGACTGTGGAATGGCGGTTTTTGACAAGAATAACAATCTGAAATTTCTGACGACAAATCAAGTTGCTCCTATAAATAATATAATAGCTCCCGGGCAGTATCCGAATTGGGAAGAAAAAACGGAAGCTGAAAAAACGAAGATATTACATAAAGAATTCAGGAATAATATCTCCGGGCCTGGTTACGGATCATTTTCCGGAGAAGAAGGGGTAAAACATCATTATATTATAGAGTCTCTTCGGCCTGAATTGGGAGATCTGATTATTTTCTATTCGGACGGCTTTTTCCCGTACTTTCAATTTCCGGAATTTCTTGAAATTATACGAAGAAAGGACAATAACGCTTTATATGAATTAAGCATTCAGAAAGCAAGAGAAGATTTTCAGAAATTCGGAACAGACAGAACGCTGATAGCGATAGATTACAATCCTATAACAATCTAAAATTCCGCCATTCTTAACGACGGCTTTTGTTTTCTAAAATTGCAAAATTAGGCATTTTAAACTAGAATGAATCAGAGATTTTCAATGCTTCTAGCTTAGTTTTTAGCGTATTTTTTTCATAATTCCACATATCAATGTCAGAAAAATTTATTATAAACGGAGGTAAACCACTTGAAGGAGAAATAGAAGTCAAAGGCGCAAAAAACGCCGCTTTTCCTTTGATAGTCGCTTCTTTATTGACTAAGGAAGAATGCGTTATTGATAATCTTCCTCTTATTGAAGATGTTTTCAGATTATTAGAAATCGTAAAAGAAATGGGCGCCGAGGTTTCGTGGATAGGCGAGAGAAAAGTAAAAATTAAAGCTAAGAATTTAAATCCTTCAATGATAAGGAGCGATTTGGTTAAAATATTCCGGGGATCTGTTTTGCTGGTGGGGCCAATTTTGGCCAGATTCGGAAAATTGAATCTGCCGCAGCCGGGCGGATGCATAATAGGGGCAAGGCCAATTAATACTCACCTTAATGCATTCAGGCAATTAGGAGTCAAAATTATTCCTCATAATAATCACTTTGAATTTGAAATTAAGGAAAAACCAAAAGACCGGAAAATAATATTGGACGAATTCAGCGTAACAACAACAGAAAACGTTCTATTATTCGCAAGTTCAATACCAGTAACAACAGTTATAAAAATAGCAGATGCAGATTATCAGGTTCAGGAATTGGCTAAATTTTTAAGGAAAATGGGAGTGAAGATAAAAGGCGCGGGAACACATACAATAATAATAAAAGGCAGGAAGAAATTAAAAGGAGTAAGGCATAAATTAATGTACGATCCTATTGAAGCAGGAACTTTCATACTGATGGCGGCAGCAACCAGAGGAAATGTTTTGGTAAAAAATGTTGAAATAGAGTATTTAGAATTCTTCCTGCATAAACTTAAAAATATCGGTTTGCCTTTTGAGATTTCAAATATTCACGGCAGAAGCGCCATACTAGTTAAACCCTGGAAATATCTGAAAATAGATAAAATTCAAAGCTTGCCGTATCCAGGATTACCCACTGACCTGCAATCGGCTTTTGGAGTACTGGCTACTTTAACTAAAGGATCCACTTTGATTCATGATCCTCTTTACGAAGGGAGGTTGAAATATCTTGAAGAATTGAATAAGATGGGAGCTGAAATATACTTTGCAGATCCCCATCGGGCGATCATAAACGGGCCCACCCAGCTTTACGGCAGAGAATTGGGAACATTTGATTTAAGAGGAGGAGCCGCTTTAATAGTTGCCGGATTAATAGCAAAAGGAAGAACGGTAGTAGATAATATTTATCAGATTGACAGGGGATACGAAAAGATAGAAGAAAGGCTGCAAAAAATAGGAGCCGATATAAAAAGAGTGAAAGATAAATAGATATGAATATATTTTCAAGAAAAATAGGCATAGATCTTGGCACCTGTAATTCCCTGGTTTATATACCCGGTAAAGGAGTTGTTTTACAGGAGCCTTCCGTTGTAGCGGTTTCTTTAGAAGAGAATAGGATTTTGGCTGTAGGCCGGGCAGCTAAAGAAATGATAGGCAGAACGCCGGATACTATAAGAGTTTATAGGCCGTTAAAAGACGGAGTTATTGCGGATTTTAGAGTAACTCAGGCTATGCTGAAGTATTTCATTAATAAGACAATAGGGCCTTTTAAGTTTTTAAAGCCTGAATTGGTAATTGCCGTCCCCGGCGGCATAACTTCTACTGAAAGGAGAGCGGTAATTGAAGCTGCAATGGGAGCGGGAGCTAAGGAGGCTTATGTGGCCAAAGAGCCTATTTTGGCGGCTATAGGCGCAGGCATTCCAATCAATGATTGCTCAGGTCATCTTATTGTTGATATAGGGGGAGGAACTTCCGAAGTGGCTGTTATTTCTTTGGGCGGAATTGTTACTTCAAGTTCTGTAAGGGTCGGAGGCGATAAAATGGATTTTGCAATAATGGATTATATTAAAAAGAGGCATAATCTTGCAGTAGGAGATCAGACCGCAGAGGAGATTAAAATTAAAATCGGGACCGCTTTGCCGGAAAAAGAAAATAATACTATCACAGTTCGCGGACGCGATCTTGTACTGGGGCTTCCAAAAGACATTAAGGTTTCTTCAAATGAAGTCTGCGGAGCAATCTCGGAATCTTTAAGCGAGATTACACAGACAATAAAACAGGTTCTGAGAGATACTCCTCCTGAGCTTTCTGCCGATATTATGGATAAAGGAATGGTGGTTTCCGGCGGCGGCGCTCTTTTGCGCAATATTAATGAATTAATATCTCAAGCCACCGGCGTCCCTTGTTTTGTGGCGGAAGATCCTCTACTCTGTGTAGCCAAAGGAACCGGCATGGTTTTGGAAAACCTCTCCGCTTATAAGAGAAGCATAATGTCTAAAAAATAATATGCTTATCGGCCATCAAAAGCAATGGCAGTTACTGCGAAAATCCGCGGAATTGGGAATATTGTCCCATGCCTTTTTATTCTGGGGGCAGGATCAGTTGGGGAAGAAGACTCTGGCTTTTGAATTTATAAAATCTCTTAATTGTGAAGCTAACGATAAAAAAACAGGCGAGGCTTGTCAGATTTGCGACAGTTGCCGCAGTTTGAATAAAGGAATTCATCCGGATTTCAGATTAATTGAGCCTCAGGGTCCGGCAAATTCCAAAAGAAACCCGGAGAAGGAAAAAAGCTTATCCGTCAGAAAAGAGATAAAGATAGGGCAAGCGAGGGAAATAACCGTTTTTCTGAATTCAAAACCCCAGATTTCTCATTTTAAAACCGCAATAATCAATCAGGCCCATTTATTAAATAAGGAATCTCAGAATTCTCTGTTAAAGACACTGGAAGAACCGTCCGGATCAGCCATTCTTTTTTTAATAACCGAATATCCCGAAATGCTTTCTGCCACTCTGCGTTCAAGGCTGGAAGGTATGAAATTTTTCCCTGTCTCAAAACAAGAGATAGAAGGCTATTTAAAAAATGGCAAACTGGAAGAGAAGGAGATAAAAGAGATATCCGAAATTTGCTGGGGCAGGCCTGGCAGAGTGATTGATTTATTGAATAATCCTGAGAAAATAAGATTACGGGATGAAATTATTGTAAAATTGGACAAGTTGAGAAATACCAGTTTGTCATTAAAATTCCAATACGCAAAAGACCTGGCGGATAATCCCAAGGATGTGAGAGAAGTTTTAGAGATATGGCAGCGGCAATTTCGCAATATTTTTTTATCTAATCTTAAAAGTGATCAGCTTAAAGAAGGTTATTCAAACGAGAAAATTAATAAAATCTTAAAACTCATTCAAAAGATAGATTTTCTTATTTCAACCACTAATGTAAATCTGCGCCTGGCCTTGGAAATGTTGATGATGGAACTTTAAAAAAATATTGACAATCTGAACAT
>JAUSNC010000016.1 GCA_030645645.1 Candidatus Parcubacteria bacterium | reverse complement strand
ATTAAACCTCACTCCTAATCCTTCTTCTCTCTTTTCCCATTTTTCTCTTGATTGTTTTCCCATAAAGGTATTCTATATAAAAAAATAAAAAATGTGAAGCCCTTGAATTATGCAGCCTCATATATTTCACTTTATATTAACCGATTCAGATTAACAAGAAACATTTTGAATAGGCCTTGAAATTTCCCCTTTTTTTAACTAATATAACAATATGACAAGAGGATTGAATTTGAAAAAAATCCTTTTATTTTTGGGCGATTTGAGCCTCCTCTATCTCGCCTTGTTTTTGACGTTGCTATTGGGATTTTGGAAGGAATTTGACCGGAATGTTTTCATTGAGCACTTACTTCCCTTTTCCATATTGTATTCTTCCTGGCTTATTGTTTTTTACATTTTCGGCTTTTATGATCTTTCTCTGATAAGAAGAAAAATCAATCTATATTCCAAAGCCAGTGGCGCTCTTTTAATATGCCTGATAATAGGCGTAATTTTCTTTTATTCATTCTCGGCCTTCAGACTTACGCCTAAAACCAATCTACTTTTGAATATAGTCTTATTCGGAATATTCACTATTTCCTGGCGGGAAATATTCTATTATTTCTTTTCCTCATATTTCCTAAACAAAACGGCGATTTTGGGAACCAACAACCAAATTCTGACGCTGTCCCAGGAAATTTTCAACAGGCCATATCTTGGGTATAAAATAGTCAACTTCAATTCTAATCAGAGTATTTTGACCCAAATTAAAGAAAACGATATAGATACTCTTATTGTAGCCGATGATTTAAAATCTGATCCTAAAATTGCAAATGAACTCTATCAAAGCCTGCAGATAAAAATTAATTTCATGGATTTTTCCAAGGCCTATGAATTGATTTGCCAAAAAATTCCTTTAAACTCCATAGACCTTACCTGGTTTTTGGAAAATTTAAGAGAGGGAGAAAAGGGATTTTATGACAGATTAAAAAGGGGGTTTGATATAATTTTTGCGACAATCATTTTTCTAATTTTTTCTCCTCTCTTTCCCTTGGTCGCTCTAGCAATAAAAATTGAAGATGGGGGGCCGATATTATATAAGCAGGAAAGAATCGGAAAGAACAGGCGGAAATTCCTGCTGTTTAAATTCAGATCAATGAAAAAGGATGCGGAAAACGGACACGCAATCTGGGCTAAAGAAAATGATAAAAGAATAACAAATATAGGAATGATTTTAAGAATGACTCATCTGGACGAACTGCCTCAAATGATAAACGTCCTTAAAGGGGAAATTTCACTAATCGGACCCAGACCGGAAAGACCGGAATTTGTCAGCCAGCTGGAAAAAGAAATCCCCCATTATCATTTACGCCACATTATAAAACCGGGGTTCAGCGGATGGGCTCAGATAAAATTCAGATATGGCAGATCGGTAATAGACAGCAGAGAAAAATTCCAATACGATCTTTTTTATCTTAAAAACAGGTCATTTCTGCTGGATATCAGCATATTATTGAGGACTTTCCAATTATTGTTTAAAAAAGGTTAATGATAAACATTATAAAAACCAGGGTTCGCGGAATTTTAATAAAGACTCAAAAATATACCCATACTGATAATATCTATATTTTCAAAGGAGGATTTTGGCTGTCTTTAGGACAAGCCATGAATATGATTATACTCCTTGTGATGTCCGTAATATGGGCGAGATTCGTTCCCAAAGAAGTTTACGGCCAATATAATTATATTCTGTCTATTGCGGGACTTATTGCGGTCTTTTCCCTGGGCGGCATGGAAGGCGCTTTAACCCCCGCCGTGGCAAAAGGATTTGGTAAAACAATATGGCCTATTTTAAAAACTAAATTCCTCTGGAGTACTCTTACTGTAGTATCGGGCTGCGGACTGGCGATATATTATTGGATAAACGGAAATACCATTCTTGCAATATCTTTTTTGATAGCCGGAATATTCTCTCCTTTAATAAATAATTTTTCAATTTACCTTGCGTATCTGTCCGGCGAAAGAAGATTTGATATCCAAGCCAAGTATTCTATTCTGAGAGTTATTCTGGCTTCCGCCGTATCTGCTGGCGTTATCTTCTTAACAAAAAATGTCATTTTCCTTATCGCTTCTTATTTTATAGTAAATGGATTTTTGCATGTTTTATTCTATTTTTTAGCTTTAAGAGCAGTTCCGCCTAAGGGAGGAATAGATTATAAGGCTATAAATTTCGGCGGACATTTAAGTTTTATAGGAATATTAGGAACATTCGCTGGTTATATTGACCGTATACTCGTATTTCATTACTTAGGAGCCGTGCAATTGGCAATCTACTCTTTTGCCACCCTATTGCCGGAACAAATAAACAGCTTTTTAAAACACTTTCAAGTATTGGCCATACCTAAATTAGCGGTTAGAGATGAAAAAGAAATCAAGGAAACAATTAAAAAAAGGACTGCAATATTAGCCCTGTTTTTAATAGTAGTGATCGGCATCTATGCCATCAGCGCCAGATTTATTTTTAATTTTTTATTTCCCTCTTATTCTGATTCAGTCTTCTATTCTATTATTTATTCTTTCTCTCTATTAGGAGCCGTGGCGATAATTCCCGGAACCACTTTTGTCGCTAAGACAAAAACAAAAATTTTATACAAATACAATATAATTACAAACGTATTTAAAATAATAATTATGTTTTTTGGCCTCCATTATTTCGGACTATTGGGAATGATTGTGGGTCTGGTGATATACAGAAATATCAGCTCTTTATTGTCATTTATCTTTTTCTACGAGGATATTAAGAAAACGCCTGTTTAAACTGGCGTTTTCTTTTCCCCTGCTTATAAGTCCCGCAGTTTGACGAACCCGCCCCAATGCTGCGCTTTGGACGGTTTTCTTATGGTCTTTATACTTTATAGTTATTTATATAAATTACTATGACTGTCTACTGCAATGAATATGCGTATGTCTGGATTTTGAAATTTATATATCGCCCGCAGATTTCCAGTGATATTAATACTTCTATAATCATTGTATGCGCCCAAAAGCGGATGATTATTGAGCGAAGGATCAAATTCGTCACCTATAAACAAAGAGAGCCGTTTTTGCACTCGCTGTTTTTCTGTTTTACTTAATTTTTTATATTGTTTTTCAAAATTTCGGTGAAAATAAACCCTCATAATCTTTCAAGATAATTAATTGCCTCGCTCTCTTTATTAAATCCCCGGGATATATTTTTTTTGGAATGAATATCTTTTTCAACACTCCCCAGAAGTTTTTCCAATTCTGCCGTCATATGAGGGACCGCAGAAACTCTCACTTCCCGCGTCCTGATAAAATTTCTTAAAGACGCGTTAATTACGTCACTCAAAGACAAACCCAATTCTTGAGCGAGTTTTTTAGCATTCATTTTAACCTCCCTATCGGTTTTAATATTGATCATTGTTTTTGCCATATATCTAAAGTATATACAATGGATGGTTATTGTCAAGTGGACGGCATATTAAGAATTGGAAGAAGTTTTCTTTTCCAGTCCCAGCTTTTTTGCAAGAAGATCGACAAAGCCGCTGAAATCTTTGTCTTTTAA
>JAUSNC010000013.1 GCA_030645645.1 Candidatus Parcubacteria bacterium | reverse complement strand
CAGTTAGCCAGTCAAATGAAATCACGACCAACGCCCAGTTGGGGCCATATACTTTCCATGAAGCCCTGACTCCCCAAATGAATGTAAAATCAATGGGAAGATGGGTTTTAAATAACCTAAGCGATTCGTGGTTTTTAATGGTTGCCGATTACGCTTGGGGCAATCAGTGTTTGAAGATATATCTTGATTTCGCTAAAAAATATAATATAAAAGTTAAAGGAATAATTAAATTTCCACTCGGATCAAATAGCTTTACCCGCTATTTTCCGGAAATAGTAAGGTCAAAGGCAGAAACGCTCATTTTAACATGTTGGGGAACCGATCAAGTGGCGTTCATAGAACAGTCTATGAAATACGGACTAAAAAGAAAGTTAAGTATAGTCCATTCAATTTCTGATATTTCCATTGCTAAAAATATGGATGCCAATGCCGCCGCAGGCATGTATTGGGGCACTAATTTTTATTGGGGTATATCCCAGAATATTGAAAGCGCCAAAAGGTTCACCGATAATTTTAAGCGAGCTTTTCATGTTCTACCTTCAGGTTATACAGGCTATGCCTACAGCGGCGTAAAAGAACTGCTTTTGGCCGCGGAAAGATCCGGTGAATATCCAATTAACCCGGAAAAGATAACTGCGGATTTGGAAGGCCGTACTTATAACCACTATAAAGGAAAACAATGGTGGAGGCCTTGCGACCATCAATCATTCCAAGACCTGTACATCATGAAATTTAAAGGGCCTGAAGAGCGCAAAAACAGTGACGATATTGCCGAATTTGTTAATTCGGTTCCTTGGGACATGGAGATTGAAAGAACATGCCAAGAACTGGATAACGCCAGTCATATCTGGGGGCATATACAAAAAAAATAATGCAATGAAAAAGAGAGAAATAAAAAAAACAAACCTGAATATAGAGGAGATAAAAAAATTATTGCATAAATTCCATCAGACCAAGAAGGACAGAGATTTTATTTTAAAAGAAACATTAACGCACGCTAGGAAAATTTTAGGAGCTGATGCTGTTTGTATTTGGGATATAGAAGAAAAAACAGGATTTTTAAAAATTGATACGGCAGTCGGTTTAAGTCAGGGATTTATCCGTTATTTTAATAAAACCGATCGTTTGCGCCCGGGCAAAACCAGCATAATGGGACAGGCTATGGCATTAAGAAAAACTTTATTTAGTTATAAAGTGGTAACGGACAAACGAATTAAATTAGACAGATGGAGAGAAATGATAATAGAAGAAAAAATAGCCTCAATCTTATCTGTTCCCCTGTTTTTTGGGGCTGAAACAATTGGCACTCTTAATCTTTATAATAAAAAGAATGCGCGCCGATTCGGCGCAAAAGAAATAGAGGTTGCAGAAATAATCGCATATCATTTCTCTTTATTTCTCGCCCGTGAAAAGGTTTTAACCAGAGAAGGCGGGGGATTGCAGAAAATAGAAAGCTATAAAAAACAAATTTTCCAATTAAGGGATTTAACCAGTTTTTTAAGCCTTAGTCTTAAAAAATCTTTCCAAAAATCATTAAGAATAATTATTGAAGAGATTCTGGAAGAATTTAAAGGAAGCGGAGTGGCTCTCTTTCAAAAAGAGAATGAAAAACTGCATTTAGTGGAAACATATGGATTTTCCCAATACGGAAAGGATTTTCTTTCCGGAAATCCTTTCCAGATTTCATCTTCCATTCCCTCATGCATTGCTTTTAATTCCCAGCAGATTAAAACTTATTCGCAGGTTTTAACTGAAGAAGGAATAGAAAAATCATGGAAGATATTAATGGCAAACGAGGGTTTTGTTGCTGAATGCGCTTTCCCTTTAACCGTAAGCAATAGGAAAGTCGGAATTCTGGGTGTGTATTATCCTCAAAAAAGAGAATATGCGGCGGAAGAATTGAGCATTCTTGATACAATTGCCCACGGGTTCGCAGTTTCTTTGGAAAATTTAAGAGCCTTCCTTTCTCTTTCCGCGGAACAAAGGAAAACTCTTGCTATGGTTAATAATTTAACCGATGGAGTTCTACTTTTTGATCGCAATAATTTATTAGCCTCGTTTAATCCGATGGCTGAAACTTTTTTTAACATCAAAGCAGAAAATGTAATGGGGAAGAATATTTCAGAACTTGGAAAATTACCTACATTGGAACCCTTAATAGGTTTAATAAACCAGGGAACGGAAGGGGTTTTTAGGAAGGAAATACAAACAAAGACAAACTTAATATTAGAAGTCTCTATGGTTCCCATGGCTATTAAGGATGAAAAATTGGGAACATTGGTAATTATCCACGATATTACCAGGGAAAAAGGAGTAGAAAAAATGAAAACGGAATTCGTAACAATTTCAGCGCATCAGCTAAGAACTCCTATTTCCGGCATAAAATGGATTTTAACCTCGTTGATGGAGGGAGATTTTGGAAAAATGACCGTTGAACAAAACGAAGTAGTCGGAAAAGCTTATCAGTCCAACGAAAGAATGGTTGTGTTAATAAACGATCTTTTGAATGTCAGCAGGATTGAGGAAGGAAAATATGTCAGCAATCCCGTTTTATCAAGCATGGAAGATATAATTTTAACTGCATTGAACAATTTAAAGGAATTGGCGGCCAGCCACAAAGTTGAAGTTAATTTCCAAAAACCTGAAAAAGCACCGCCGAAGGTAAAGGTTGACGAAGAAAAAATGGGTTTAGTCGTTGAGAATTTAATGTCCAATGCTATAAAATATACTCCAGAAGGAGGGAAGGTAGATATTTCCTTGAAATTAGACAATGAAAACATTGAAGTTATAGTAAAGGATACTGGAGTCGGCATTATTAAAGAACAGCAGGAAAGGATATTCGGTAAATTTTTCCGGGGCAGAAATGTCACCAGGATGGAAACTGACGGATCAGGCCTAGGGCTTTTTATCGCAAAAAATATTGTTAGCGCCCATGGCGGAAAAATATGGTTTGAATCAGAAGAAGGCAAGGGAACAACTTTTCATTTCAGCATACCTCTCGTAAGAAGCGAAGAAGCAATTAAAAAGTTTTAAAACTATGCCCGAACTTCCGGAAGTTGAAACAATAGTTTCTGGCCTAAAGAAAAGGATTTTAAACAGAAGAATTACTGACGTCTGGACTGATTTCGCCAAAATTGTAAAAAAACCCGGTTTTCAAAGATTCAAAAAAGAAATTATCGGAAAAAAGATACTTGATGTAAAAAGAAGGGGCAAAAATATTCTGATATATTTGTCCCAAGAGAAAATCCTCCTTGTCCACCAGAAAATGACTGGTCATTTTCTGGTTGGTAAATGGAAAAAAGCCGGAGAAAAATGGAAAGCCGTCACGAAAGGGCCTCTTTCAGATGATTCAGCCAATCAATTTCTGCATTTGGTTTTTCGGCTTAATGATGGAAAACAACTTGCTTTGTCTGATATGAGAAAATTCGCCAAGGTTGAACTATGGAACGAAAAAAACATGAAGGACAATGAATCTATTAGGAATTTAGGCCCTGAACCTTTGGAAAAAAACTTCAGCTTTGCGAAATTTCTAAAGCTTTTTTCCGAAAGAAAAGGGAAAATAAAGCAGGTATTGATGGATCAAACCGTTGTCGCGGGAATAGGCAATATTTATTCAGATGAAATCCTATGGGCGGCAAAAATCAATCCCTTGAAAGATGTTTCTAGTCTTAAAAAAGATGAATTTAGGAAAATTTATCTGTTTATGAAAGAAATTCTTAAAAAAGCAATAAAAGAAGGCGGGGAATCAATTTCAGATTTTAGGAATATTGAAGGGAATAAAGGAGCATTTGACAGATACAGGATGGTTTACCGTAGGGAGAATGAAAAATGTTCCCGTTGCGGAGTATTGATCAAAAGAATAAAATTAGGAGGCAGATCGGCACATTTCTGCCCTAAATGCCAGCCAATATGATAATTTTTCTTTACGGACCGGATACCTACCGTAGCCGGAAAAAACTGGAAGAAATAATAGCAGCCTATAAAAAAGTCCGCAAAAACGGATTGAATTTTTTTGATGCAAAATTGGCCGAATTTGAAGATTTTTGGCGGGAAGTGGCGACAACTTCAATGTTCAAAGAAAAGAAGCTTATCATTTTAACCAATTTGTTTTCAGGTAAATTATTTAAAGAAGAATTCTTCAAGAATAAAAAAGAAATAGCAGAGTCAGAAGACACTTTCGTCATTTTTGAGGAAGATAAAATCCTTGCGGCAGATTCTCTTTTTAAATATCTGAAGAAAAACGTCAAAACGCAGGAGTTTGAATTATTGACAGGACAAAAACTGAACAGTTGGACAAAGAAAGAAACAGAGCTAAGCGGAGCAATTATTGAAAAAGATGCTTTGGATGAATTAATTAATTTTGTCGGAAGCGATCTTTGGAGGCTCTCAAATGAAATTAAGAAACTTGCCGCCCTTAAAAAAGGAAGCAAAATTGAGAAGAAAGACGTTGAAAAGAATGTTGACGCCAATATTGAAACTAAAATTTTTCAAACTATAGATGCTATTGCCTCAAGAAGCAAAGGAAAAGCCCTAAGACTGATTATGGAGCATTTGGAAAAAGGCGATAGGCCAGCCTATCTGCTGGCGATGATAAATTTTCAGATGCGAAATATATTAACGGTGAAAGAATTAATTGAAAAAGGCACTCCTTTTTACGATATTCTAAGAATAACGAAGCTCAATCAGTTCGTCGTTAAAAAAAGCTACGAACAGGCTAATAAATTCAGTTTCCTGGAAATAAAAAAAATCTACCGTCGTCTTTTTGAGGTAGATTGCGATATTAAATCCGGTTTTATCGCTGCTGATGCCGCCTTGGATCTCCTTATTGAAGAAAGCGGATAATTATTTTGATCTCTGCAGAAGGTTGGCAAATCTCATTTTTCTTCTTGAAGCATTATTCTTTTTAATGACCCCAACTTTCGCCGCTTTATCCAACGCCTGGTAGATTTGGGGAAGAAGTTTTTTCGCTTCATCAATCTTTTTTTTGGAAACTAAAATTTTTGCCTCTTTAAAAAGGCTTTTAATTTTTTCCTTATATACTTTATTTCCCGCTTTGCGCTTTAAGCTTTGTCTTAAAGCTTTTTTTGCAGATTTTGTTATTGGCATTATTTTTAATAACAGTTAATTTTCTTTAAAGCTACAATAACACGGCCTAAAAATTAAATCAATTTCCGAGGAGTTTTATTTTCCTTTTCTTAATTGCTTAATTATATCCCGGACCTCGGCGGCTTTTTCAAAATTTAAGGTTTTCGCAGCGCTTTTCATTTCCTTTTCCAAAACTTTTATATCGGTTAATTCCATCAAGCTCAATATATCCTGGGGTTTTACTTCTTTTCCAAGTTTCCATTCCCTTATTTCCTTTATTATGGCTTTTGGGATAATATGATTTTTTTTATTATATTCCTCTTGGATTTTCCTTCTTCTTTACACTTCTTTTACGGCTTTTTTCATTGATAAAGTTGTTTTATCGGCATAAAGGATTACCAATCCTTTTGGATGCCTGGCCGCCCGGCCCATTGTTTGTATAAGAGTTGTTTCATTTCTTAAAAATCCTTCCTTGTCCGCATCCAATATCGCCACAAGAGAGACTTCAGGCAAATCCAACCCTTCTCTTAGTAAATTAATCCCAACGAGGGCATCGTAATTTCCCCGTCTTAATCCTTCAAGAATAGCCGGCCTTTCCAGTGTCTTTACTTCTGAATGCATCCAGGCAGATTTTATTCCCTCATTCTTCAGATAATCTGAAATATCCTCCGCCAATCTTTTGGTGATAGTGACAACCAATGTTCTTTCTCCGTTTTCTCTTCTTAATTTAATTTCATTAATTAAATTTTTAATCTGATTTTTTGTTGACCTTATTTCTATTGAAGGCTCTAAAAGGCCAGTGGGCCTTATCAGCTGTTCTACGACAGAATTCAAAGCTTTCTTTTTTTCATAGTCCGCCGGAGTTGCCGAAACATAGACGGCCCGCTTTATTTTTTTATTAAACTCTTCAAAACGAAGCGGCCGGTTGTCTACGGCAGAAGGCAGGCGGAACCCGTACTTTATCAAGATTTCTTTTCTGGCCCTGTCTTGCACCGCCATTGCTTTGACTTGGGGAATTGTCTGGTGGGATTCGTCAATGAAGGTTACAAAATCGGAAGAAAAATAATCCACCAGCGCATAAGGAGACGAAGACGGTTTTCTGAATTCCAAATGCCGTGAATAATTTTCAACTCCGTGGCAATAGCCGTTTTCAGCCAGCATTTCTAAATCATAATTTGTTCTTTGAAAAATCCTTTTTGCTTCTTCCTGCTTATTCTGCTTTTCCAGTTCTTTCACTCTTTCCTGTAATTCCAGTCTTATATTCTCCAGTGCTATATTCAGCTTCCCTTTAGGAGCCACCCAAAATTGGGCAGGGAATAGCTTTAAACTCTGAATATTTTTCTCCTTATTTAATAAGGCCTTTTTTTCTGTCAGATCGGAAATTTCCTCCCCGGAAAATTCAACGGTCACTATTCTTTCTCCTGTAACCAGATATATTTCAACCAGATTTCCCCTTATCCTGAAGGTTCCCGGTTTGAAATCAAGGTCGTTTCTTTGGTACTGCAGGCTGACTAGGTGTGAAAGAAAATCCATTCTCTTTATTTTCTGCCCTCTTTTTATTTCTAATGATACTTTTTCATAAGATTCGGGAGAACCAATATTGTAGATGCAAGAAACCGAAGCCACTATAATCACATCTTTTCTTGTGAGCAAGTCCTGGGTAGCCGCATGTCTCAACTGGTCCAATTGCTGATTAATCTTTGCATCCTTCTCTATATACGTGTTTGTCTGGGGGATATAGGCCTCGGGCTGATAGTAGTCGTAATAGGAAACGAAATAATGGACTGCGTTTTCTGGAAAGAATTCTTTGAATTCCTGATAAAGCTGTGCGGCCAAAGTCTTATTATGGGAAATAATCAAAATCGGTTTCTGAATTTTTTCAATAACACATGCCATAGTGAATGTTTTTCCGGAACCCGTCACGCCCAAAAGAACCTGATGGCCGACTCCCTTTTTCAGATTTTCGGTTATTTCCTTTATAGCCTTCGGCTGGTCGCCGGTAGGTTTGAATTTGGAATATAGCTTGAACATTGATAGAATATATTAATGATCGGATATCTTCAGGGAAAAATAATAGTAAAAAGGATTAATTCCGCCATTTTGGACGTAAATAACGTAGGTTATAAGGTTTTTTTGACCGAAGAAACTCTTAATAGAATACCAGAAAACGGGGAATCTCTCAAATTATATACTTATCAATATATAAGAGAAGACAGGCAGGATCTCTACGGGTTTTTAACCATGGACCAGCTTGAACTTTTTGAGGCCCTTAATGACATATCAGGCATAGGTCCGAAGGCCGCGTTATCTTTTTCATCGGTCGGAAGTTTGGCAAAAATGAAGGAATTGATTGAAAAAGGAGAAACAAAAGCTTTTGACAGTATTAAAGGAATAGGACAGAAGAAAATGCAAAAGATAATTCTGGAATTAACAGGAAAAATACGCGAATCATCAAAATCTTCCGGTATGGAAAAAGATCCTGCCGTAGATGCTCTGGTTTCTCTTGGCTTTTCGTCTCAAGTAGCCAAAAATGCATTAGACGGAATTCCAGCGGGAATAGACGTAAATCAAAGAATTAAATCAGCTTTAAAAATCCTTGGCCGGAAAAGTTGACATTGTCCAATACTTTTGATATATTTACGGTACAGTCCGGTAAATACGGGCTTTAATTTTTAAAAAAATGGAAGACATAAAAAATTTCGCATCAGCCATAGCTCAAATTGCCGAAGAAAAAGGCATTCCCTATGAAAAGGTGATTGAAATCATTGAGCAGGCTTACGCCGCCGCCTATAAAAAAGACTATGGCGAAAAAGGACAAATAATAAAAACAAAAATGGACCCTAAAACAGGGCATGTTGATTTTTGGCAGCAAAAGACGGTTGTGGATGAAACTATGATTTTTTCAGAGGAAGAATTGGAAAAAATGAAAGAAGAAAACCCGTTAAA
>JAUSNC010000009.1 GCA_030645645.1 Candidatus Parcubacteria bacterium | reverse complement strand
CCTACAAGACGGTATTTCGTCCCTTCATTTACATTCTTTGCGTCTTCAAGGCTTTTTGATTTTTTTTGATTACAGGCTTCAAAACATCTCTTTATAAACCAGCTTTGATATTTTTTTGGATAAAATGACCATGTTCCTCCGATAATCCTCAAATCTACCTTGTCCGCTGAGTGTCCAATATTTTCCAAGGCCTTGATTCTCATTTTCACTTGTAAATAAGGGTCAAATTTATTTACAATCGCCCTCATCACCGCCGGTTCCCCGTCAATATAGCTTTTTGGCAAACTTTTTTGAGTTGGACAATAAAGGCAGTTTCCCGGGCAAGGATAAGGTTTAGTCAGAACGGAAACTATGACTATCCCGGAAAGCGAGCGGATTTTCCTTATTTTCAGCAGATTTTCCAGATTTTTATCTGTTCTGATTTTTTTCAATTTAGCCAAATTATGATATGCTTTTAGAAGTTCACTGTTGGAAAACATGGGTAAGGCGTATTTTTTAGCCGTTTTTCGCTTAAAAAAAGCTAAATCTTCCGGATTTTTTATACCATCCTTTATTAACTCTTTAATTGTATTTTCTAATATTTTCATTATGAAAAAGGATTTTGCCGAATATCTTTTAAAAAAGACTGTAGAAAATTATAACCTGATTGCTGATGATTTTTCAAGGACAAGAAAGGAAGCCTGGCCTGAAATCAAGTTTTTATTTGAAAGCCATATTATTCCCGGCGATAAAGTTTTAGACCTTGGTTGCGGCAATGGCCGCCAATATCAGTTTATCATGGAAACGGAAGGAGAATATTTCGGAGTTGATAATTCGGAAAAGCTGATTGAAATCTGTAAAAAAAAATATCCCGAAGGAAAATTCCAAACAGCCAACGCCTTAAATCTTCCATATCCCGACAACTATTTTGATAAAGTTTACAGTATCGCCGTTCTGCACCACATGCCATCAGATGAATTCCGTTTCCGATTCTTGCAAGAAGCTAACCGAGTGCTCAAACCGGGTGGTTTGCTGATTATGACGGTTTGGAAATTTTACCAATTCAGCGATTTGATGAAAATTTTTAAAAACAATATTATCAGATTATTTGGTTTTTCAAAATTGGATTTTAACGATATTTTTGAACCCTGGGGGAAAAAGACGGAAAGGTATTATCATTTTTTTCCCAAAAAAGAATTAATCAATTTAACAGAGAGAGTGGGATTTAAGATTAAAGATGTAGGATTAACAAAAAATAAGAGAGGCAACCGCCAAAATACATATATAATTGCCGAAAAATAGAAGATTCGTCCCCGTAGTTCAATTGGACAGAATATCTCCCTCCGAAGGAGAAGATTGGCTGTTCGAGTCAGCCCGGGGACACCGCGTAAAATTCGCTCATAATATTTTCTCATCACACAGCAAGTCACATAAAACCCACTTGTTATGTTATAATTATTTTATATAATTTCGTTAATCCCTTGTAGGTCTCGGGATATTTTAAAACAATCCTTAAATAAATTCAGGTTATTCCCAAAATAATTATGGAACAAAAATTTAAAAACGTCAGATTAATAACGTCCGAATCAGTTACAGAAGGACATCCAGACAAAGTGTGCGATCAAATCAGCGACGGAATTTTAGACGAAATGTTAAAAAATGATCCAAACAGCCATTCAGCCGTTGAATGTTTTTGCACGACAGGATTGGTTCTGGTAGGAGGAGAAATTAGAACAAAAACCTATATCAACATTGATAAAACAGTGAGAGATATTTTAAGAGATATAGGGTATGACAAGCAGGAATACGGTTTTTGCGCCGACGATGTCGGAGTAATAGTCACATTGCATGAACAGTCTCCGGATATAGCTCAAGGCGTCGATGAGGACAAAAATAAAGAACAGGGAGCTGGCGATCAAGGGCTGATGTTCGGATATGCCACCAACGAAACCCCAGAGTTTATGCCCTTGCCAATTGTTTTAGCGCATAAACTTACAAGACAGCTGGCTAAGGTAAGAAAAGAGGGAATATTACCTTATTTGCGTCCGGACGGCAAAAGTCAGGTAACAATTGAATATATTAACGGCAAGGCAAAGCGTTTGGAAACAGTGGTAATAGCCGCTCATCACAGCAAAGATATTACAACCAAGAGACTCCGAGAAGATATTCTTAAAAAAGTTATAAAGCCCGTAGTAGGGAAACTGTTGGATGATAAAACAAATATTTTTATCAATGCAACTGGTCAATTTATTATAGGCGGACCTCCGGGAGACACAGGGTTGACCGGCAGGAAAATTATTGTTGATACATATGGCGGATTAGCTCCTCACGGAGGAGGATGTTTTTCCGGTAAAGATGCAAGTAAAGTTGATCGCAGCGGAGCTTATATGGCCAGGTATGTTGCTAAAAATATAGTGGCGGCCGGTCTGGCCGACAGATGCCAGTTGCAGGTGGCCTATGCCATCGGAGTTGCCTCTCCGGTGGGAATTTATATTGATACTTTCAATACCTATAAGATTCCGGAATACAAAATAATGGAGCTGATTGAAAAGAATTTTGATTTCAGTCCGAAGCAGATAATCAATGTTTTAGATCTGAAAAGGCCTATTTACCGCAAAACGGCGGCTTACGGCCATTTTGGCCGCGATGACAAAGATTTCACCTGGGAAAAGACGGATAAAGCCAAGATATTGAAAAAAGAAGCAGAGTGAAAGACGCAATTAAATTTGCTATAATCAATATGCAAGGTCGAAATAACTAAATTTAAATTTTTATGCCAAAAGAAACAACAGAAGAAGGGAAACTTATTGGTACGATCAGCCACTATTTCGGAAATATCGGAGTTGCGGTTTTTAAACTCACCGATACTATGAGAGTGGGGGACACTGTGCGGATTTCCGGAGGAGAAGGAACCGATTTTACGCAAACTATTGATTCTATGCAGGTTGAACATAAAGAGGTGCAGGAAGCTAAACCCGGCGACGAAGTAGGGGTAAAGATCAGTCAAAAAGCGAGAGACGGATATAAAATCTACAAACTTTAGTTTTTAATCGAAAATTTTAAATAATTTCCGAACGCTAATTTTATTTTATGGATTTTTTAAGCGAACCTCAGTTAAAAATAGTTTTTCAGCTTCTATCAGCCGCTTTCCTTGGGGGATTAGTTGGATTGGAAAGGGAATATCACAGAAAAGGAGCGGGTTTAAGGACATACATTTTAGTTACCGTCGGTGCAGCATTATTTACTATAATAGCGTTAAACGCATTTGTTGATAATCCAATCGTTGATCCTTCAAGGATAATAAGCCAGATAGTTTTAGGAGTGGGATTTTTGGGAGCTGGTTTGATAATTTATCGCGATGCCCATATTGAGGGACTGACTACGGCAGCCGGCCTTTGGGTAGTTGCAGGCATAGGAATGGCGGTGGGAACCGAGCTTTATTTTTTAGCTTTTTTTGTTTGTCTGATGGTCGCCGGGATATTAATAGGATTAAGGCTTTTTGAAAAAAAAGTCTTCAAAACTAAAACAGAAGGATAAGTCCCGTTTTTTAATCATTCCACATAATTTCTCCAGCTCGGCTTAAAAAATGCCGATATTTAATTTATACTATGCAACAAACCCGGCTTCATATTATTATTCAAGGAAAAGTTCAAGGAGTATTCTTTCGCAATACAGCCAAGAAAATAGCGGAAGAAATGGGTATGACAGGCTGGGTCCGTAACCTGCCTGACGGCAGATTGGAAGCGGTTTTAGAAGGGGAAAAGGAAAAGCTTAAAAAGATGGCTGAATGGACTAAAAAAGGCCCTGTTTTAGCAAGGGTTGAAAAAATAGAAATGATTTGGGAGGATTATAAAGGAGAATTTAAGGATTTTAAAATAAAGCGTTAAAATTAATTATTATGATAAAAAGAATTCTCGGTATAATCTTATTAGTCTTAGGATTAAGCATAATATTATGGAGCCTTTATGCTTCTTTTAATATTTTCACAGCCAAAACTGAAGCGCCGACTCTTTTCAGATTAGATAATAAGGAAGTTGTCCAAAAAACAGATTCCAGTCTACAATCCCAAATGGACAATTTATTTCAAAATCAAATTAAGAGTCTTTTTCCGCAGGAATCCGTTCCCAAGCTTTTAAATCTATTGGCCTGGTCGGTTTTCTCCGGCATCATGATTTTCGCCGGATCGCAAATAGCGGGTTTAGGGATAAAAATGATAACATAATTTAGCAACAAAGCGCCCTGTGGAATATTCCCAAGGGCGCTTTTGGTTTAAACAGGTGCGTGATAAAATAAAAAAGCATTTATGTACATCAAAAACAAATTAAAATTTTTTCAGGCATTATCCGTTTTTGTCGGTTCGGTTGTCGGAGTGGGAATTTTCGGACTACCTTATATAACCTCAAAAGCGGGTTTTCCCGTTATGCTTTTCTATTTCCTTATTTTATCAGTTGTAAGTGTTTCAATTCATCTTCTTTTTGCCGAAATAATATTGGGAACGGAAAAAGACTACAGATTTCCCGGGTATGTAGGCAAATATCTCGGGCCAAAATGGAAAACAATTTCGTTTATATCAATGTGGCTGGGCCTGACAGGCGCCTTGCTTGCCTATCTTCTGGTAGGAGGAGAATTTTTAAGATTGCTTTTTGCTTCTTTTGTCAAAGTCAGTTTAATTCCTTTTGAAAATAGTATAATACCGGTTACGTTGTTTTTTATCGCAGGCGCCATAGTTATATTTAAAGGAATCAAGACTTTCAGCCGACTTGAACTTCCTATTTTCATCGGTTTTTTCGCCATTCTCATTATTTTTTTTAAAAATGCTTTTCCGTACATCAACTTTGGTTATTTTAAAACAGTTGATTTAAATTTCTTTTTTTTCCCCTATGGCGCGGTTCTCTTTTCCCTTTGGGGAGCTGCCATTATTCCCGAAATAAAAGATTTAACAGGTAACAACCAGAATCTTTTGAGAAAAGTCATAATCTACGGATTCTTGATAGCCGCTGTAACTTATATCTTTTTCATTTTTACGGTTTTCGGGGCGACCGGCCCGAATACCTCAGAAGAAGCGATTGCCGGCTTAGTCGGTATTTTGGGTCCTTCGGTAATAGTCCTCGGCCTTATTTTTGGCATAATAAATTGTTTTGATTCTTTTGTCGGATTGGGATTGTCCTTAAAAAATATTTTTATGCATGATTTGGGATTTTCCAAGAATTTTTCCTGGTTGATTGCCTGCTTTTTTCCGTTTTTGCTGTATCTGGCCGGAGTCAAGGAATTCATTAAGATAATAAGCTTAACAGGAGTGTTTGCAATAGGAACAACGGGAATAATCACTGTTTTCCTTTATAAAAAGTTTTTAGAAAACAAAGGAACAAGAATGAACCCCGTCTTATATGGTCTTTCTTTATTTCTCATTATAGGAATCGTTATTGAAATAATTTATTTTTTCTTCAAATGAAAATAATTGCCGATTTACATATTCATTCAAAATATTCCAGGGCAACTGCCAAGGATATGGATCTCGAAAGCCTGAATAAATGGGCGAAGGTAAAAGGAATAAAAGTGCTAGGCACAGGGGATTTTACCCATCCCCAGTGGTTTTCGGAGTTGAAAGAAAAACTGGAACCTGCCGAAATAGGTCTTTTTAAGCTGAAAAAAGAAAAGTCAGACGAAGCTGTCCGTTTTATGCTAACTGCCGAGATAAGCTGCATATATTCCAAAAACAACAAAACAAGAAGAGTTCATATTCTTATTCTCGCGCCAAGCTTTGATACGGTTGAGAAAATAAACGCCAGCCTGGGTCAGATCGGGAATTTAAAGGCAGACGGCAGGCCAATTTTAGGAATAGACGCCAAAGAAATAGTCAAAATTGCCTTAGATGCTTCGCCGGACTGCCTGGTTATACCGGCCCACGCTTGGACGCCGTGGTTTTCCGTTTTCGGATCAAAATCCGGATTCAATTCCCTTGAAGAATGTTTTGAGGAATATACAAAGTATATCTATGCCATTGAAACAGGACTGTCTTCTGACCCGGCTATGAATTGGCGCTTATCTTCTTTAGATAAAATAACTTTGATTTCAAACAGCGATTGCCACAGCCCGAGCAAGATTGGTAGGGAAGCTAATGTTTTTGAAACGGAATTGAGCTTTGCCGCAATCAGTGAGGCGATAAAAACAAAGGATCAAAAAAAGTTTTTATATACCGTTGAATTTTTCCCAGAAGAAGGGAAGTATCATTTTGACGGGCACAGGGCGTGCGAAATAAGTTTATCTCCCGCGGAATCTAAAAAATACAACAATATCTGCCCGTCCTGCGGAAAGCCTTTGACCATAGGCGTACTCAATAGGGTAGAGGAGCTGGCAGACAGGCCGGCCGGATTCGTTCCGCCCAATGCCATCCCTTACAAAAAATTAGTGCCCCTGGATCAGATCATTGCCCAGGCAGTTGGACAAAATACGGGAACGAAGCAGGTTGAAGCGAATTACAAGGAAATAATTGAGCAATTCGGAAATGAATTTAAAATATTGCTTGATGCCAGTCCGGAAGAATTAAAATCCAAAGCCAAGCCCGATATTGCAGAGGCTATTCTTAGAGTCAGGGAAGGAAAAATTTCAATTGAACCCGGTTACGACGGAGTCTACGGGAAAATAAAGATTTTTTCCGTGGCCGAACAAAAGAAATCCTCAAACCAAAAAACATTATTATAGCCCCTTTATTATAGGGTTGGATTTTTGCTAAAATAAATCTATGGAAGAACAAGAACAAAAATACACGCCAGAAGAATTGAAAGAAAGAAAAAAAATGTTCAAAGAATTGACAAGGACAAACCCCAAGAATATAGAATTGGCAGAAAGGCGTAAAGAAAAAATTTCCGATTTTATTGATGACAATAAAGTTCCTCTCATATTTACATTTTTTATACTCATAGTATCTATTGTTACGAGTGAAACCTTATGGGCAATAATCTTCGCCCCTATAATGTTTTCCATTCTTTATCTTAGACAAAATGCTTTTAATTCTACTGCAAATCGTTGGGTAAGAATTGGCGGGATTATCGTAGTTATGATTTGGCTATTAAGCAAATTATTAAAATAAATCTATGAAAGATATTGGGTTTTATAAAGAATCAACAGATCATTTTCTATGTAATGATTGTTCTGTCAAAAGCTCTAATAAAAATGATTATAAGTTAATAACTAGGGATGATTTAAAAGATAATGTTTATCAATGCGATGGTTGTGGAAGAAAAATGAGTATCGAAAAGAAGAAAAAGAATACAGAGAATATATTTATTAGTTTAAATTCACTATTAGGGTTACTTTTTGGTTTAGGCGCCTTGATAGTAATGATATTAGGATGGATAATTGGGCTTGTAATATTTCTTTATATATTAAGGGCCTTAATTCACTTTCTGATTTATTAAAAAAGAGAAAATAAAAATTATGAAAGATTTTTTTCAAAAAAACAAAACATTCATTGCAATAATTATAGTAGGTATTATATGGGGAATTTTTAGTTTTTTTAGTTCTCCGCAAGATAAAGTTAATACGCCATCTAATAGTATGTCAGAAGAAGAAGCTTATCAAGAATATCTGAAAATAGCTAAGGATTCCTATCAATTTATTGGATCATATGAAAGAGAAAAGTCACCAATCACACCACTTTTACCAATAACAAAATCTACCACATGTTCATTTAATAGAATAAACGGAGTTTCTTTTGAGGTTCGTGAAAAAGAAAATGAAGTAGGACATGTTCCTTATTCCGAAGAAGAAAAGGCCAAAATATATTATGAGAGTTCAATGGAATCACAGCCAAACATTGTTTCGTTTATTGATTTAGATACTAAAAATCCAAAGATGGTAGCAAATATAGGACAAGACGAACTAATTAAGATTTATGATGACGAAGAAATTATTCATATGGTGGAAAAAATTCCTTTAAATTCAGGGAGTATTAATCTTTATACTATTTACAAAAAAGATGGTCTGGCTATATGGACAAAACAGTACATTTTTATAAATGTTCCTTTAGGTTATATGGCAATGGGTTACTGTAAATGAGCCCTGCATAATGCCAGATACATTCTGGACTCCGTAAAGCCCTAACCTTATGGCGTTCTACAACCACTGGCACTGTAAATACACCAGTATTAAAGGATTTGTGAATCTTTACGAAGATGGATTAAAATACCGTATGCTTACAGTAGGAAGTAAAGTCTGTTGAAGTCAGACTTCAACAAGGGAAACTTGTCAATACTAATGCCAACTTTTCCATATTAAAATAAAAAACCCATCCGAGAAGATGGGGTTTATTGGTGTTTACTTATGGATAATTCCCTAAAGAATCGCCTATAAGGCGGTTTTTTGGTAGAATGGAAAAATCAGAGTTGACACCATTTTCATTCATTTTTCATTTGCGAAAAAATGTCAGGAAAAGTTAAAAATATAGAAATAAGATAATATGTTCGAAAAATTTACTAACAAGTTTTTAACTAATCTACTTACATACGGTTTTAGTTCTCTGTTTTTAGGTGTACCTATTTTAATTTACTGGTTACTAACAGAATACCTATGGGTTGGCGTAGTAGCTTTGGGGGTATTTCTCTTTTTCGTGGCCTATGGAAGCTTTAAAGATATTTTTGAAGCCGAAGATAAAGCCCATAAAGCCGAAGTTAGTAGAATTCAATCAGAAGCACAACAACAAGTTTCAATTGCAGAGCAAAATTTCAGAGTTGCTGAGCATAAGGAACAAATGTGGCGGCAACTATTAAAAGAACGAACAGCCGGTTTCCCTAGTTTGTTTGAACACATAGCTATCTATGAAAAACTCATTGATGACCATTTATCAGATTACCTCAGAACAAAGCCTCATCCTGCAGTCGGATCGTCTGAAGTTATTAAATCTGAGGCGAAACGTAGGAGAGAAGCCGAGTTTATTCAAAGGAAAACTCAGTCGATTATTGAATATTACGAAAGCATTGCCCCCTTTTTGTTGGATTTTAAAGAACAGGAAATTGACGAAAATGAAGACGCTTTAAGGGAGTATAACGAGGAAGAAAGAGAAGACCCAGTAACTAATTACCTTACCAAAGAAGAATATAGGAAGTTATCATCGCAAGAGCGCAATCAAATGGCTTTAGAAAGGTACTGGAAGAGGCCTAAGTCGAAATGGTTACTAGGCAGAATTTATGAGCGTTATGTTGGGTATATTTTTGAACAACAAGGCTATACAGTAGAATACACAGGTATATTTAAAGGGTACGAGGATTTAGGTCGTGATTTAGTATGCACAAAAGGAAGCGAAGTTATAGTAATTCAGTGTAAATATTGGTCACAGTTTAAAACTATTTTTGAAAAGCACATTTTTCAATTCTTTGGAACAGTTTTCCAGTACCGTGACCAAAACCAAAAGAAGAAAGTACGTGCCATTTTCTATACATCAACAGAACTATCAGAACTTGCACGTAGATTCGCTCAAGAACTAAAAATAGAACTAGAGGAAAAATTTAAAATGAAGAATAATTATCCTTGTATTAAGTGCAATATTTCTCAAGTCGATGGAGTAAAAATATATCACCTTCCATTTGATCAACAGTACGACAATACAAAAATTGAAATCAACAAAGGTGAATTTTACTGCGCAACCGTAGAAGAAGCAGAGAAAAAAGGTTTTAGAAGAGCCTACCGGTGGAAAGGAACCAAAGCGGACTAATTCCATAACTTATAAGTGAATTAATTTGAAAAGGCTCGTAAATGTCTTTTATCTGAAGAAGATAAGTCCTAAATAAGAGATTTCTAAAGGGAAGTGCCAAAAGGTTATTCCGCTTTTTTATTCCCAAACAGTTTTTAATATTGTCCTGTAGTGTCATACGAGCCAAGAAGAATCGCCGAAAAGGCGATTCTTTGGTAGAATAGGGGCATGAAAGAAAATATAATTTAAAATATGGCTATATATATAAAATCTGGAAACAAGCTTAAATCTGTTCAAGAAAAAAAGTTTGATTTAGAAGAAGATATCCAAAGGTTAACAGAAGATAATCTGGAAATAATTTTTGATCTTAAATTTGTTAGCGGTTTTTTGAATAATGAATTTAGCGTAACAGTTCAGGAACAAGATTTCTACATTGATACATTGGCATTTAATGAACATCAAAATTCTTTTGTTATTATCGAATATAAAAAAGATAGAAATTTTAGTATTATAGACCAAGGCTTTTCTTATTTATCAGCAATGCTTCGCAATAAAGCTGAATTTGTCTTGGAGTTAAATAGAAAACTTGGAAAATCTTTTGATAAGGATGATATTGATTGGGAACAGTCGAGATTGATTTTTATATCTCCTGAATTTACAAACCATCAAAAGAATGCGATTAATTTTAATGATTTACCATTTTCTCTTTACGAAGTTAAATATTATGAAAATGGAATTGTGGAATATGACCCCATAAAACCGTTCCGAACTACGGAATCAATACAAACATTTACAAAAGACAAAATTATACATGATGTATCAAAAGAGGTGAAAGTCTACACAGTAGATGACTTAATTAAGCCAAATTGGAAAATAACAGAGTCTTTACTTTCAGAGTTTGAAAAGCAATTATTGATTTCGCAGAACGAAACAAAGATTAATTATACTCAAAAATATATAGCCTATTTGTCTAAGTATAAAAGAAATTATGTAGAAATTGTTCCTCAAAGAAAAGGCTTAAAAATATATTACCGTTTCCCCTTTAACCGAGTTAAATCTTCATTGAAAATTGAGGATTGTTCGAAAGTTGGTCATTGGACCAATGGTATAAGTTTTATTAACTTATCTGAAATAGAACAAATTCCAGAGGCTGTTAAAATAGCAAAAGATTCATTTTTATATACACATAAAGATATCTCATAACTATAGTATTCTATGAATATTTGGTATTCTCTAGAATTTAAGGCAAAATGGGATCGTTCATCATATAGAAATACAGTAGATTTTCAGCTCATTCTTCCTAATACATTTTTTATTGATTTAATTATTTCAGATTTATTAATTCATCCAGAAATCGAAAATTTTGGTTCAAAAATTGAGGCATGGCGTATTCATAGAAGGGCAGATAATACAGAGGGGCAAATTTTAACATTTCATTTTTATACATCAGAAGATATAGGGAAAGATATATTTCAAGGAATAAAAGCCAACCTCTTTTTTAATTTTATCAAGGACAATTATTTAATAAGTGATATTAAATTAAGAGGAGGAATACCCTGTAAAATACATGAGGCAGCAAGTGATAGTCACTGGTCGGATGAAATTAAAAAAGTATGGCCACATTTTATGACTGGAGCGAGTAATACCTTTATTAAATTAATTCGTGAGGTTAAGGTTAGTAAAAATATAGATATAAATATGATCTCTAGTAAAGAAGAAATAGATGAAGCTTATAAAATAATCGAAAAAGAAGTAACACATATTTGGGCTGGCTATGGGCAACACTCTTTTCTTCATCATTTGGAGGGAGTATTTGGTTATGAACCTACTTTATATCGCCGGAATCCAAACCAATGGTTTAGGGCAGGAAGAGAAATTTTTCCAGATATTTATTAGTACATCATTAGAGTAATAATTGAAGTCGGACTTCAATTAATGAGGCCTGTTGAAGACAATCTTCAACAAAGTCAAAATTTTACTGTCTTTCTTGCATTAAAACTTTACTGACATTTTAGCATGACGCTTATATTTTTGTTGACAGGTTTTATAGATGGATGTACATTATCTTAGGCGATATAGTTGAAAAAAGAATATAAGATAATATATGGCAAGAGGGCGGTAGTCTAAGGCATGAATCCAATTCAAATAATCCAAAAATATTACCAAAAAGACTCTAGGCTCTATTATATCTTGACTGAACATAGCAAAGCAGTAGCCAAAAAATCCTTAGAAATAGCTAAAAAGGCATCTCATTTAAGTCCTGACTTACAATTTATTGAAGAAGCAAGCATACTTCATGATATTGGTATATTCCTGACTAATGCCCCAGAGATTAATTGCTTGGGAGAGAAACCATATATTTGCCATGGGTATTTAGGCAGAGAAATTTTAGAAAAGGAAGGGTTTCCTAAGTATGGGTTAGTCTGTGAAAGGCATACGGGCATATCTATTGAAGATATAGAGAAACAAAAACTGCCAATACCCAAACGAGATATGTTGCCAGTTTCCATTGAAGAAGAAATTATTTGCTTGGCCGACAAGTTTTTTTCTAAAAAAGAAAGATGTTTGGCTAAAGAAAAAAGTATTAACGAGATAAAAAGTGATTTAATAAGATTTGGCGAAGACCCAATAAAGAGATTAGACAGTTGGCTAAAAAAATTTGGTATAGAAAAATAAACTACATAGACCGTGCTTAACCCCACGGCCTTTTTATTCCCAACAGGCCGTTTGGCTCTGAAAATTTTCGTCTTGAAGAGTTCTCCTCCTTCGCCCCGCTAAAGAGGAACTCTAGGCTTGACAAACCCTAAAAGAAGGAGTAGGATAGCGTCATCAGCTTATAAGTCGAATCTACTTAAGCTAAACTCTTAAATAAGGTAAAAAAGCATTAAGTAGGCCCATTTACAGGATAAGCACTTTAAGCTGAAAAGGTCGCTTTTCAGTTTAACGCGAATAGCGCGAATCGCTTGTTCTCAAGTCGTTAAGGCTTGGGTCTACGAATTGCGTCTAGACGAATCAAACAGTAATCATATGGCTTTCCAAAATTTCGAAGGAAAGTCTGATCGAGGGTTTGAGCGTAAAATGTATCAAGGTGACTGGAGTTGTTCAGATTGCGGAGCAAAGATAGCCGAGCTCCCATTTGAACCTTCTCCTGATCGCCCGATATATTGCAAAGATTGCCACGCCAAACGCAGAACTCAATTCAGACAATAATCCATTAGTGGATTACAAAAACCCCGCATGGCGGGGTTTTTGTTATAATTAACCTGCTTATGTTTGAGTTAAAAAATATTTTTCCAAAACTGCCCATTTTCTTTATTATTTTGATTTCGGTTTTTGCCGGAATAATTTTTATTTCCGAATTCCGGAAAACAGAAAGGGAAATTCAATCATTGCAAAAACCAACCGGTGAAAATAATATTCTTACATTAATATTCACAGGCGATATTATGATGGATAGGGGAGTAGAATATTCTATCCGGCAGAAAGGTAACGGCGATTTTAAATTTCCCTTTCTGAAAATTGCGGATTTTTTGAAAGACGCCGATATTTTGGTTGGAAACCTAGAGAGTCCTATTTCCGACAAAGGGGAGAAGGTTGGCAGTATATATTCTTTCAGAAGCGACCTTAAAGCGATTGAAGGATTGTCTTTTGCCGGTTTTGATATTCTATCGGTCGCCAATAACCACGCCTTTGATTATGGCCGTTTGGCCCTTGAGGATACTTTATTAAGACTGA
>JAUSNC010000002.1 GCA_030645645.1 Candidatus Parcubacteria bacterium | reverse complement strand
ATGGAAAGAAGGATTTACTTAAATACTGGTGACAATCCCGGCAATTGGCAGACGAGCCTGAATTCAGGAGGAACGCCAAAGACAATAAATAAAGGACGGCAAGAAGCAGCAGGGAAGAATGAAACGATTGAAGCTGAAACTGAAGAAAATAATCAGCCTTTAATTCCGGAAAATGAAATCATAGATTACCCTTTAGGAATTTTATTCAACGAGATTCTCCCCTCTCCAGAAGGAGAGGATGCAAAAGAGGAGTGGATTGAAATAATAAATCAAAATAACTTTGAAGTTGATATTTCTGGATGGGAAATAACCGACGGAGCAGGAGTCCCTACCGCTTATCGTTTTCCAAAAAACACCTTTCTTGCGGGAAATACGTTGCTTTTGCTTTACCGGCCTTTAACTAAAATAACCCTTAATAATGAAAAGGATTCACTTGTTTTTTTACATCCGGACGGAACAGTTGCGGATCTCGTGGAATATTCTCAGTCTCCTTTGGGAAAATCCTACAGCCGTTCCCAAAACCAGTGGATATGGAACAATATTCTTACTCCCGGGAAAGATAATATTTTCCCTTCTTCTTCTGTTCCCATTGAAACTCCTTTAAAAACAGAAATTTCCTTAAAAGAAAATCCTGCCCCTAACGAGAAGCTCTTGGCATCAGCCGCCTTGCCAATTTCAAATAAAGCAGGCCTTATTTTAATAATAGCGTTGACTACTGCCATATTTTTCGGAATAATAGCCTTATTAATCAGGAAAAAATTAAAAATTAATTAAAACATGTCAGGACATTCACATTGGGCGACAATTAAACGTAAAAAAGGCGCAACTGACGCTAAAAGAGGCCAGGAGTTTTCAAAAATGGTGAGAGTTATTACAATTGCTGCAAGAGAAGGCGGATCTGACCCAATTACTAATTCAAAACTGCGGATGGTTATTGAAAGGGCTAAACAATTAAAAATGCCTTCTGAAAACATAGAAAGGGCGATTAAAAGAGGTACAGGAGGGGAAGAAGGGGTGAAACTTGAAGAATCAATGTTTGAGGCTTACGGCCCAGGCAAAGTGGCTATAATAATAGACACTATTACTGATAATAAAAATAGGACATTAGGAGAAGTAAAGCAGATTTTAAACCAGCACGGCGGAAAATTAGCGGAAGTCGGTTCGGTTAAATGGATGTTTGAGCAAAAGGGTGCCATTGTGGTTAATCTAATTAATCAGCCTGAGGACTTAAAAAACAAAGAAGCTCTTGAATTAAAAGTTATAGAAGCCGGAGCGGAAGACATCTCCTGGTTTGAAGATAATTTGGACGTTTATACTAAAATAGAGGAACTGGAAAACGTTAAAAAAAATCTTGAAAAAGAAAACGTTGTCATAGAATCATCTTCTTTGGATTGGATTGCCAAGGATTCAATTCCGGTTACTGATAATGAAAAACAGTCTTTAGAAAAGCTGTTTGAAGCGCTGGATGAAAGCGATTCCGTACAGAACCTATATTCAAATTTAGCATCTTAATATCTATAAAAGCGTTAAAATTAAATATGGTTATATTAGGCATAGATCCCGGAACAGCAGCTACAGGATGGGGAATAATAGAGGCTAAAGTTCCTAAAAATAAAAATTCCTTAGTTTGTATTAATTATGGCTGCATTAAGACTTATCCTTCATCTTCGCCAGGAGACCGGTTGGTTATTATAAACTCGGAGCTGAAAAAATTAATTAAAAAATATCGGCCGAAGACTTTAGCGATAGAAAAACTGTTCTTTTTTAAAAATCTGAAAACTGCGATGCCTGTCAGCCAGGCCAAAGGAGTTATTTTAATGGCAGCTGCGGAAAACGGGATTCCTGTGTTGGAATTTACCCCTCCCCAGGTAAAAATGGCTATGGTCGGCTATGGACGGGCCGAAAAAATACAAATACAAAAAATCATAAAATCTTTATTAAGATTAAAGGAATTACCAAGGCCAGACGACGCCGCCGATGCACTGGCTATTGCTATTTCCTGCGCTTATTTTTTGAAAAAGGCATAGCTGTGAAATAGTGGCTTGACAAGCATTCTTGCCAGATTATAATGGCAATATGACTAATCCTTATCAGTCTTTTTTAAAAGAATGATGAGATAAATATCCCGCAAATTTCAGCAAATTACAAAATAACTTTGCGGGAAAAGGTCGAGTATACTGAAAACAAAATACAACTATGTTTTACGAAGAAAATTTAAATTCTTTCACTAACGAAGAAGGAGAGGAAGAAGTCGGCGAAGAAAAAGAAGAAGCTGATGAAGAAAAAACCGAAGAAGAAACCGAAGAAGAAACCGAGTAATCAAAAAGACCCCTTTTAAGGGGGTCTTTTGTTTTTCTAAATAAGTTTTACAAAATTCCTTTTCCCTACTTTAATGACCGTTCCTTTTTTTATTAAAATCTCTTTTTTTGCGTCATTTTGAATTTCTTCATTAATAGTTACTCCTTTTTGTTCAATCAATCTCTTTGCCTCCGCTTTAGAATGAGCCATATTTGCCTTTACTAGGAGATCTGCTAGATTCAAAGTTTTTTGGCTTATTTTAACAGTCATTATTTCCGAAGGTAATTCTTTCTCCCTAAAAATACGGTTAAACTCCTTTTCCGCGTTTTCTCCCTCCTTTTCTCCGTGATAAAGAGAGACTATTCTTTTGGCAAGTCTGGCTTTGGCGTCTCTTGGGTTTATTTTTTTATCTTTTATTTCTTTTTTTATCTTTTCTACTTCTTCTATTGGTAGTCTTGCACATAGTTCAAAATAATCCGGCATCAACTCATCTCTTAAAGACATGGTTTTCCCATACATTTCTTGAGGATCATCCGTTATGGAGATGGTATTTCCCCAAGAGGTGGACATTTTTCTGCCATCAAGGCCGTTCAGCATTTTTAGAGTTATTATATCCTGCGGTTTTTGCCCAAATGCTTCTTGTATCTTTCTGCCGGCAAGAAAATTGAATAGTTGATCGGTGCCTCCAATTTCAAGGTCGGCTTTTACGGAAACAGAATCATATCCCTGTAATAAAGGGTAATCCAATTCATGCAAGCCTATTTCTTTTCCCTGGTCCCATCTTTCCTTAAAATTCCTTCTTTGAATCAACTGCTGGGCGGTGAAAAACATAGACAGCTTAATTAAGTCTCTGGCGCTTAATTTGTCCAGCCATTCGCTGTTATAACGGATCTCTACTTTTTTCATATTCAGAATCTTTCCCGTCTGAGCTATATAACCCTTCATATTTTCCTTTATTTCTTCTATTAAAAGGGGCTTTCTTGCAGCTGTCTTATCTGAGGCATCTCCAATTTGAGCCGTAAAATCGCCGACAATAAACACTATTTTATGCCCTAAATCCTGAAAGTCTTTTAATTTCCAAAGACTGATTGCCCGGCCAATGTGTATTTTGGGACCGGTCGGGTCTATTCCGAACTTTATCCTTAATTTCTCTCCCGAAAATAATTTCTTTTGAAGATTATCTTTTCCTATTATCTCCTCCACTCCCCTAGTAAGGATTTCTTTTATATCTTTAAGAAGTTCTTTTTCCATATCTTTAAACTATCATTTTTCTTCTTTTGAAGCAAAATACTTTTTTGAAATTGGGAAAAAACTGTGCTACAATTTTAAACCAGCAGACATTATCTATGGCTAAAAGATTGTTTCATCGTAAGTTACTACTAAAAAAGGGGAAGAAAAAAACTTTATTCTTTTTTGCTAAGTTGCTCTTTTTCTCTTTTTTAGCCCTGTCATTTCTGGGTGTTTTTACCTTTATCTATTTTGCGAAAGACTTACCGAGGCCGGAGAAATTTACGGAACATCCTTTTGTGTTGCCTACAAAAATATATGACAGGACGGGCACTGTTCTTCTTTATGAAATTTACGGCGAAGAAAAGAGAACTCTCGTTTCTTTAGATAAAATTTCACCATATTTAAAAAATGCTGTTCTTGCCGCGGAGGATGCTAATTTTTATAACCATATCGGGATAGACCCTCTGGGTATCGCCAGGGCGCTACTTAAAAACTTGGTGCTTGGAAAATCAGAAGGCGCTTCAACGCTTAGCCAGCAGCTTATCAGATCAACATTCCTGACGATGGATAAAACGGCGCAAAGAAAAATCAGAGAACTGATTTTGACGCTTGAGATGGAAAGAAGATATTCAAAGGACCAAATTTTTGAATGGTATTTAAACCAGGTTCCTTTTGGATCTAATACTTACGGAGTGGAAGCCGCCTCCCAGCTATACTTTAAAAAATCGGCTGAAAATCTTTCTTTGCAGGAAGCCGCTGTTCTTGCTTCATTAATACAGGCCCCCAGTCGTTTATCTCCTTACGGACCGAATAAAAAAGATCTTTTAGCCAGAAAGGATTATGTTTTAGATAGAATGGCGGAAGAAAAATATATAAGCAAAAAAGAAGCCGATCAGATTAAAAAAGAGGAGATTTCTTTTTCTAATATTTCACAGTCTATTAAGGCTCCTCATTTTGTTTTTTATGTTAAAAAATATCTTGAAGACAAATACGGCGAGGAATTTTTAAAGGAAGAGGGGTTGAAAGTTTATACAACCCTAGACTGGGACTTGCAGATGGAGGCGGAAACGGATATTTTTGAAGGCGCCAAAAATAATAAAGCCTATAACGCAAATAACGCCGCTTTGGTGGCAATAGACCCTAAAACAGGAGAGATATTATCTATGATTGGATCGGCCGACCAATATGCGAAAGACTCCTTTCCTCAAGGCTGCACGCCGGGAGTTAACTGTCAGTTTGAGCCGGAAGTTAATGTGGCTGTTTATGGCGAAGGAAGACAGCCTGGCTCTGCCTTTAAGCCTTTTGTCTATGCAGAGGCCTTTACGAAGGGATATACTATGAATACCGTATTATGGGATGTAAAGACTGAATTTAATCCTGACTGCTCTCCTGACGGCCTCCAGGAAGCCGATATCTTTGATATGAAATGCTATCACCCCGAAAACTATAATAAAAGTTTTTCCGGTCCTATTAGTCTGAAAAATTCCCTGGCTCGGTCAATAAATATTACTTCTGTTAAAACACTCTATCTTGCAGGAGTAAAAGAATCTATTGATTTAGCAAAAAGTATGGGATTAACCACTTTAAATAAACCTTTAAATTGGTATGGGCTTTCCCTAGTATTGGGAGGCGGAGAAGTAAAACTTTTAGATATGGTTTCAGCTTACGGCGTCTTCGCGACTGACGGATTAATATCTATTCCCACTTCTGTTCTTAAAATTGAAGATAGAAATGGAAATATAATTGAAGAAAATAAAAAGACTCCAAGGAGAATCTTAGAACCTCAGGTCGCCCGCCAGATTAATTCTATTCTTTCAGATAATGAAGCCCGTTCTCTTATATTCGGCTCTCATTCTTTATTATATTTCCCTGATTATGAAATTGCGGCGAAAACCGGAACAACTCAAGACTATAAAGACGGTTGGACAATTGGTTACAGCCCTTCTATTGTAGTAGGGGTTTGGGTAGGAAATAACGATAATACTTTAATGTTAAAAGAGCCGGGGGTAGT
>JAUSNC010000062.1 GCA_030645645.1 Candidatus Parcubacteria bacterium | reverse complement strand
ATATAAAGCCCAAGACCCGTTCCCCCTCCTGGATCAAATTTAGCTGCGTTTGAGCCTCTGAAAAATCTATCATACAATTTATTTTGCTCCCCTTTTGGTATTCCGATACCGTTATCTTTAATGCTAAATTCCAGAAATTGTTTGGCTCTTCTGATTTTCACCACTATTTTCCCGTTTTTCTTATTAGCGGTATACTTTACGGCATTTTCAATCAAATTTTGGAGTACTACTTTTATTTTTTGGCGGTCAATTTCTACCTTAGGCAATTTGGCGGAATGCGGAATATATGACAGAGAGACATTACATCCTTCAGCATATGGCAAAAGGTCTTTAATAATCTCTACTACAAGATCTTCGGGTTGAATAATCTCTAAATCTAATTGGATTCTTCCTTCTTCAATTTTAGCAACCTGCATTAAATCATTGACCAATTGAATCATTCTTTCATTCCCTAAAAATGCTTCTCTTAATATTTCTTTTTGTTTTACAGAAACTTCGCCGAAATCGCCATCTAATATCATCTCCAGGTTTCCTTTAATTACTGTGAGCGGAGTCCTTAATTGATGAGAAGTGATTGAAACAATCTCTGTTCTCATTCTGTCGATCCTTTTTTGATCGGTAACATCTTCTATAATAATCACTGCACCAATGCAAGTTTTCTCGGTAATATCCATTACCAGAGATATAAAAATCCGGAAATATTTATCTTTAATTATTACTTCATGAAGATTAAACAGTTTGCCGGTTTTAATATAAGAACTGACAACCTGAGAAATCTTCATTCCATCTTTTATTTTCCTGTCTAAATCATCAAAAGTAATAATAGACGACGCCGGTTTTTCTAAAATTGTCCGCGCGGACTGATTGGCTAAAATAATATTAAGATTTAAATCGCACATAATCATACCCAATTTCAGACTTTCTATTAAAGAAAGCATCTTACTCTGTTCTTTAGAAAGTTCTTTTGTTCTGGTTTTGACTTTTATATCTAAAGTGTCTCTCTCTGCATTTAGGCTCAGTGTCATGCCCTTTAATTGCTGGTTGGCGGCCTGAAGTTGCTGTTCTGAAGCCCTTAATTGCTGATTGCCGGCCTGAAGTTGCTGTTCTGAGGCCCTTAATTGCTGATTAACGACTTTAATTTCAATCTGCGATTTTTCAATATTATCAAGCATCTTATTAAAAACCGACGTTACATATCCAATTTCGTCGGAAGAAATAATTTTGACCCGCTGAGTCAAATCGCCTGAGGAAATAAATTTAGCTACTTTTTCTAAATTTCTAAGTGGTTGTATAATTAGGCGTTGCTCTAAAAAAAATATCGCAAAAAGAATTCCGAACCCGGCAATAAATATCAAAAAGATAATATTATTCAACTGTTGCTGAACGGGACCCATCAGTGCCTCGCTTACCAAATGAATCTCAACCGCTCCTAAAACATTTCCGTCAAAAGAAATGGGAATATATATATCCTGAAATTCCCCGATATTAGTTTGTACGGGTTTATTATCGTCTTTTTGTTTAACATTAAAAAACGCGGCGCCGGAATCAAAAAGCGGAGTTAAATCCGGATGATCCGGAGAATAATATCCAATGATGGATGAAAGATCCGAGAAAATAATTACCCGATCCTTGCTCCATATTGTCAGCCGCGCTACCGAAGAATCTCGTATCCCCTCTGAAAATTTGAAAAACTGATCCTGAGACGACAGACTTGAAGGATCTGAAAAATTTTCAGGGGAAAGATATTGCGGGATTTGATTCCTCACTAACTCATTTTTTCCTTCGAATTCGCTCTGGAGAAGCGCATCTTTTAAGAAATTTGTAATGAAAATAAGAATAAATCCAACAACCAGCACTAAAATGCAAATAATCGGGATGCTTAATTTATATTGCAGTTTCATTACAATAACTTACTCTTCAATAAAAAGCGAAGTGCAACGGCAATGATGAAATATCCGACAATAGCCAGCAATATTATAGGAATGGCGGTTTTATAAAAATCCTCCTGAATCGTCTGCCTTAGAATAATCGTTGGCTGATATATTTCTATCACACCGACTATTTTTCCGTCATTATCCGCATATGGCACGTATATTTCGCTCAATTCAACATACTGCCGTTCTGTGATGCTTTCATTTTTTAAATTACCTCTAATAATCTCCAGCTCCACTTCCCCATCTAGCGCTTCTTCCACATCTTCGTAATTAGGAAAGCTTTTTCCAATTAGTTCGGATAAATCAGACCAAATAATCTTATAATCACTATTCCAGATTTTAATGCGGACAACTTCCGGCGATTGTATAGATTTCCAAAGATTTCCAAAAACTTCATTCTGCGACACGGAATCTGCGGAATAGAAATCTTCCGGATTTACTAACCTCCCGGCTTTATCCAGAAGATACACGGAGGTCGATATTTTTAACTCTTCGTACGCTTTATTTTGAATCAGATTATATTGCTGATACAGAAAAAAACTCCCTAATCCCGTAATGAGGAGAGCAAATATAATGTAATAATAAATTTTTTTCATATTTTAATATGGTTTATTGTTATCTTACCTTTATTTAAATCGAATTCTACGCTCCTGCTGTGATTTTTGCCAATATCCTGGCAAACGACCTTTATATTTTTTTCTTTCAGTTTCTTAAGGGCACTCTCAATATTTTGAATGCCGATTTCCTGTGAATTATTTTGTGATTCTTGAAGCACATCGGCTCCTCCGATAATCCACGCTTGCAACTTTTGAACGTCCGCTCCCAGAAGCTCCATATTTTTTATCATAATCTCAATTGCCGAACCGACATATTTCGGATCAGACTCGCTTTCCCCCGGCAACATCGAATGAGATAGCCCCCCTATTTTTTTAAGCGAATCATATAAAACAACTGCGACACAGGAACCGATGCCTGAAGTTTGCAGAATACAGTCACCCGAACCAATCCTGAAATCGGAAATCCCCACATTAATCATTTCCCGGCTATTTTCCATTTTTCCCCTCTAATATTTTATTAACTTTTTCCGTTATTTCTTTTAGGGAAATATTGGCTTTGACCCAATAGTCTTCGGCTCCTAAGTCTTTGCATTTTTGAATATCTTCCGGCCTGTCTCCAAGATTAGTCAGTATAACTATTGGAATATCTTTTAAGGCGGGATCGGCTTTTACGGCTTTTAGCATCTCTATACCGTTCATTTTAGGCATCATAATATCAAGTAAA
>JAUSNC010000055.1 GCA_030645645.1 Candidatus Parcubacteria bacterium | reverse complement strand
CTTATAGTCAAACTTTCTTTCTGGAGATAAATCTTCTTCCGCCTCATTGGCATCCTTTTTTATCTTTACCAGTCCTGTTTCCAAATGAATCGGATGGAATCCGGCGGCGGCATATACTCCATTCTCATATTTTTTAGAAAGCTCAATTGCCCTTTCACTGGTTATATAGTCAGTTCCCACATTTATCATCCAAATATCATTTTCAAAACAGCGGCGGATAACCTCATCGGCATCATTTTTAAAAGCTCTTAAATTAAGATGGGCGTGGGAATCAATAAGCATAATTCAATTCTATCAAAATTATGCTTTTTAATGAAATTTTACCGGTTTCATAATTGCGGATGACCCGATTTTATGGTAATTTTAAGAATATTTACCCGCTAATCCGGGCAGAATGTCCCCGTAGCTCAATGGACAGAGTGTAGCCCTGCGAAGGCTGAGATGAAGGTTCGATTCCTTCCGGGGACACAATAAAATATGGACCTTTCCACCCCAATTGAACAAATTCCGCGCATTGGGCCGGTTTATCAAAGGAAACTAAAAAAGCTCGGTGTAAAAACAGTAAGGGACATTCTCTTTCATTTTCCCCATCGCTATGAGGATTTTTCTAATTTAATTCCAATAGCTGAAGTAAAAACAGATGAAACTTCCTGTATTCTTGGAAAAATCCTGGACATTAAAACAACTAGGATATGGAAAAGGAAATTATCCGTAACCGAAGCAATCATTGAAGATAAAACGGGCGCAATAAAAGCAACTTGGTTTAATCAGCCTTATCTTGAGAAGGTATTAAAACCGAGCGACATTGCCTGTTTTGCCGGAAAAGTACTGACTGGAAAAAAAGGAATTCATCTTTCAAATCCTATTTACGAAAAGATTCTGAAATCAGAACTCCATCAATCTTCCGAAAGCAAACTTCCTGCAATTTATAAGGATGAATTTACCCATACCGCCAGAATTATCCCCGTTTATCCGGAAACAGAGAGGCTCTCTTCAAGATGGTTAAGAACAATAATTAAACCTCTTTTACTGGCCTTCAAATCCAGCTTGGATGATCCTTTGCCTGAAAAAATAAGAAAAGAAAATCAATTTCTTTCTCTTGCGCAGGCTCTTTGGCAGGTCCATTTCCCCGACAACCTCGAATCTGCCGAAAAAGCGAAAAGTCGCTTTTCTTTTGAGGAACTCTTTAATATTTCCCTTTTTACAGGAAGGGCAAGAATGAGAATAGCTTTAAATAAAGCGCCCGTTGCTCCTTTCAATATTCAGGCAGTGCAAAAACTTGTAAATTCTTTACCTTATAAGCTGACTGATCCACAAAGGAAATCCGCCTGGCAGATATTAAAAGACATGGAAAAGCCAAGGCCCATGAACCGGCTTCTTGAGGGCGATGTAGGGTCAGGAAAAACGGTAGTGGCGGCAATAGCAGCTCTAAATATGATAAAAGCCGGCTATCAAATCGCCTTTATGGCCCCGACCGAAATATTGGCAAAACAACATTTCAGAACAGTTGCCGTATTGCTTCAGAATTTCAAAATAAACATAGGCCTCCTTACGGGAAAAGAAGATAAATTTATTTCCTGGAAATTGAAAAACGATACTGTTGAAATATCCCGGAAAAAATTATTGGAAAGAACTATGAAAGAAGAAATAAATATCCTGATAGGAACCCATGCTTTAATTCAAAAGCAGGTGAAATTTGGAAATCTGGGCCTGGTCATTTTGGATGAACAGCACAGATTTGGAGTTGAACAAAGAGCACGCCTGCAAAAAAACTCATTAAAACAAATAAAGTCCATTCCCCATTTGCTTTCAATGACCGCCACTCCAATCCCCAGAACCCTCGCCCTGACGATTTATGGCGATCTTGACCTCTCATTGATTGATGAATTGCCAAAAGGAAGGAAAAAAATAATTACAAAGGCAATTTCTCCGGAAGGAAGAAAAAAAGCCTATGCTTTTCTAAAAAAACACGTTAAATTAGGACGGCAAGTCTTCGTCATCTGTCCGAGAATAGAATCAGGTAAAACTTCGGAAAACAAACCGGACGCCTTAGGATGGGCGGAAGCGAAAGCGGTCAAAGAGGAATATGAAAAGCTTTCAAAACAAATATTTCCTGACTTGAAAATAGGAATGCTACACGGGAAAATGGCACTCAAAGAAAAGGAAAGAATAATGAGAGATTTTAAAAACGGAAAAATAAATATTTTGGTTTCAACATCCGTAATTGAAGTGGGTATTGATATTCCCAATGCCACGGTAATGATGATAGAAGGCGCAGAAAGATTCGGCCTGGCGCAATTGCATCAATTCCGCGGAAGGGTCGGGAGATCAAAATACCAGTCGTACTGCCTTTTATTCTCAGAATCAGACACAATCAAAACCGCCCGGCGATTAAAAGCTCTGGTGGAAAGCGAAGACGGATTTGAGTTGGCGGAAAAAGATTTGGAAATACGTGGACCCGGCGATTTTCAGGGAACCAGGCAATGGGGCATTCCCGATCTCGTAATGAATTCTTTAAAAGACATCCGTTTAATAGAGAAAACAAGACAAGCGGCAAAAGAAATACTAGAAGATGATCCGTATTTAAAAAAATATCCTCTCTTGAAGGAGAGGATTGAGGAATTCGGAGAAAAAATACACCTTGAATAATTACTTTCTGAATTTCTCCGTAGGCCAAAAGCCGAGATATTTTCCGAACATTAGGCGGGTTTGAGCGTCTATTGCCGGAAAAGAAGAAAAAAATATCATCATAATCGGCAAAAGCAACCATTGAATTAATAGAGCAACGTATTTTAAACGGCCATATTTAAGAGGCTTTGGGGGTAATAGTACGATGCTGAAATAAGCAGATACAATAAGGCCCGTCATGGCAAAGGTTAAGATCATACTTGTAACCCTGGGAAGATTATATGAAAGCAGGGTCTGAGAAAAATATTCCCCTCCCAGCAATAGGGGCAACCATCCGAGAAAAAATATCAAAAGCGGCGCCATAGCCCACGACCAATGTCCTTCTATTAATTCAGCCCCCTTTACCAGCTTTTTCAGAAGAGGAGTTTTTTTGTCCCTGAATGCGCAAAAAAGGAAATAGGAAATATCCCCCGCTCCGTACGCCCATCTCCTCTGCTGTTTATAAACATTTACTAGCGTTTTCAGAAAACTTTGGGCAGCATTGGCATCCATGGAGATCGGATAGAATATGGGCTTCACTTCGTATTTTCCGTCGTAAAAGAAAAAACACTGCCAATATATTCTTGAATCGTCCGATACCACGCAAACCTGCCGGAAACCGACATCAACCAAGGCTTTAAAGCTCATTGAATGGGAAGAAAAAGTAATGAGGCTTTCCGGCCTTTCTTGGTTCATTGTCTGCCAGAATGTTGTTGAAAAAGAAAACAAACGGGAGAACAACGGCACCTGCCATATATTATTTATAAAAAGAGGAATTGGCTGAAAGCTGGTCCTGCTCGGATTATTGACGGTTAAATAATAATAAGTAAGACAACTGAAATATTTTGGGAAAACAACAGTGTCAATATCAAAAGAAGAAACTATAATATTTTCATAAGGAACGGCTAATTTATCAATTATAAATTCTTTCGTTTTCTTCAGAGCCCAAGTTTCATTAGATCCCTTGCCCGGAATCTCGCCCGGCAGACCCTGAGGATGTCTGGTTATATAGAATTTAAGGAATTTATTTCCGTATTCTTTTTCAATCATTTCAGCCATATTTTGAGCATCTTCTCCGGCACTTTCTTCAATTGCCAAAACCACGATCATTTGTTCCTTCGGAAAATCACTTGCTAATAGAGCATTAAAACTGTCTTGAACGATTTTTATCGGTTCCTTGTACATTGGAAAAACAATCAGATGGTAAATATCCTTCCAAGATTTAACCGGAACCTTATAGTTTTCAACCGGCAATTTTTCAATCTTAGCCAGCCAATCAATCTTTTCATGCTTTCTCATTCTTCCTACACCTATCCATAAATAAAAAGTGAGATAAATTATCCTTAAAAGCCAAAATGTTACAAAAAAGATTATAAATAAAGAAACCCAAACGGGTCTGAATATTGAAAATATAATCACGGAAAAAAGAGTTCCCCAGCATAAAAAAGCCGGAAGCATTTCAAAAAATCTGAAAAGCTTTCTTTCCCAATAATTTTCTATGTCGCTGGCGCGACCTATTAAAATATAGTTTTTCTCTATTGAATCCATATCTCTTTGGTGGCCTCAACGGGAGTCGAACCCGTGTCACAGCCTTGAAGGGGCTGTGTCCTAACCACTAGACGATGAGGCCAGTAATCTTTTCAGATTATATCAAGAATTTGAAAAATAACAACATCATTGCTATTCTTAAACCAATATAATATGTCTGAAAAAACTTTAATTTTGGCGCTAGAAACTTCCTGCGACGACACTTCTGTTTCAATATTAAAAACCTTAAAAGGAAATAAGGCCGGTTTTACTTGTTTATCTAATATTATTTCTTCCCAAACGGAAATCCATAGGAAATGGGGAGGAGTTTATCCGACTCTAGCAAAAAGAGAACACCAAAGAAATTTGGTTCCCGTACTTACTCAGGCCCTGAAGGAATCCGGCTTGTTAAAAAAATCAGCAAAAAAGCAGACTTCGGTAGCTAAATTTAAAGTGATTGAAAAAATACTCGAAAGGGAGCCTGTTCTTTTTAAGCAATTGAAAACGTTTTTGCTTAAATATAAAAAACCTAATGTGGATTTTATTGCCACAACCGAAGGTCCTGGACTTGAACCGGCGCTTTGGGTAGGCGTGAATTTCGCCAGAGCCCTGTCATATTTCTGGAATCTGAAAATAACGCCGGTAAACCATATAGAAGCCCATTTATTCGCAAATTTCATTGATAAAGATTTTAATCTGAAACCTGATGCTTTGTTTCCTGCAATCTCACTGATTGTTTCCGGAGGGCATACCCAGATACTTCTGATGAAAAATTACGGGAAGTATAAAATTCTGGGAGAAACCCGAGACGACGCGGCCGGAGAATGTTTTGACAAATCTGCCCGAATTCTCGGATTGGGATATCCTGGGGGTCCGGCCATTGCAAAAAAAGCGTCTCAATTTAAATCTTTTCCACCGGGCGCCGAATTAAAAATCAACCTGCCAAGGCCTATGATCCATACAAAAGATTATGATTTAAGCTTCTCCGGGCTAAAAACTGCAGTTCTTTATAATTTTAAAAGCCAATCTGCAAAAACAAGAAAATCAAAGGAATATATAACAGAAATAAGCAAAGACATTCAAAATGCGATAATAGAAGTTTTAATAACTAAAACCTTGCGGGCCGCTGATGAATATAATGCAAAATCAATAATTTTAGGGGGAGGAGTAGCGGCGAACGAAGAGTTAAGAAAACAATTCCGTTTAAAAACTGGTGCACATCTTCTAATTCCGCCTAAAATTCTTTGCACCGACAACGCGGCGATGATTGGCGCGGCCGGTTATTTCCACTGGCTGAAAAAAGAAACGAAATCTTGGAAAAACCTTTCGGCAAAAGCAAATCTGAGGATTACCTAAATATATCTAATAAGGCGTGATATAATGAATAATTTATGAAGAACCTGGAAAAAACATATAATCCGCAACTGGTTGAAAATCGCATCTATGACTTCTGGATGAAGACAGGATTTTTTAATCCGGATAAACTGCCGTCAAAAAAGAAAAAACCTTTTACTATTATAATGCCTCCTCCCAATGCTAATGGTTCCCTGCATATCGGCCATGCTGTTGTGATAACCCTTCAGGATATAATGATACGCTATCACCGTATGCTGGGAGAAAAAACCTTATGGGTGCCGGGAGCCGATCACGCTGGATTTGAAACACAGGTCGTATACGACAAAAAACTGGAAAAAGAAGGCCGTTCCAGATTTCAGATTCCCCGCGACCAGCTTTATAAGGAAATGTTGGAATTCACGATGAAAAACAGAGTTATTATGGAAAACCAGCTTAAAAAACTGGGTGCTTCCTGCGACTGGTCCAGAAAAAAATTCACCCTGGATGAAGATATAATCAAAATCGTTTACCAAACTTTTGAAAAATTAAAAGAAGACGGCCTCCTATATAAGGGAAACAGAATAATAAACTGGTGTATAAAACATCAGACTTCCCTCTCGGACCTTGAAGTGAAACACGAAGAACGAAAAGACCCTCTTTATTATATAAAATACGGACCATTGGAATTGGCAACCGTAAGACTTGAGACAAAATTCGGCGATACGGCTGTTGCGGTAAATCCTAAAGACGAAAGATACAAGCAATATATTGGAAAGGAAATAGAAATTGAAACGCTTTTGGGTAAAAGAAAAATAAAAGTAATCGGCGACCAGGCCGTTGATACTACTTTTGGAACAGGTGTTGTAAAAGTGACTCCGGCCCATGACCCGATTGATTTTGAAATCTGGCAGCGTCACAAAGAAGAAATTCCCGGGCCCGTGCAGGTAATAAATAAATTCGGCAAGCTTAATGAATTAGCAGGCCCATATCAAGGATTAAAAGTGATGGAAGCAAGAATAAAAATAGCCGAGGATATGGCTCAAAAGGGACTGTTGGATCCTTTAAAAACAGATCATAATTATAGCCACAATGTCGCTGTTTGCTATAAATGCGGGTCTCTTATTGAACCTATGATTTTAGACAATCTCTGGTTTTTAAAAATGACGGAAAAACCAAAATCAGGAAAATATTCATTAAGAGATATGGCGGTAAAAGCGGTAAAAGAAGGAGAGATAGTTTTTATTCCGAACCACTTTAAAAAAGTATTCTTCCACTGGATGAAGAATATAAGGGACTGGAATATTTCCCGACAGATCGTCTGGGGGATAAAAATTCCCGGCGAAGGCGAAGAAGATGTTTTTGACGCTTGGTTTTCTTCCGGGCAATGGCCTTTTGCAACCTTAAAAACTTTAAAAAAGGACGATTTTAAAACGTTTTACCCGACAGATGTTATGGAAACGGGATGGGATCTTATTTTCTTCTGGATTGCCAGAATGATAATGTTCGGCCTTTATATTACCGGCAAAGCGCCTTTTAAAACCGTTTATTTTAACGGCCTTGTACGCGATAAAGACCGTCAAAAAATGTCAAAATCAAAGGGAAACGTGATTGATCCTCTGGGAGTGATAGATATTTACGGCGCCGATGCATTAAGAATGTCCCTTATTGTTGGCAATACTCCAGGATCTGATCCTATTATTCATGAAGAAAAAATCCGAGGTTATAGGAATTTTGCCAATAAAATATGGAATGCCAGCCGTTTTG
>JAUSNC010000052.1 GCA_030645645.1 Candidatus Parcubacteria bacterium | reverse complement strand
ATGGAATCAAGCAATGATGTTCTGATAAATAAGATAAAAGTATTTTTTAAGAAATATCCTTTTCTGTTCAATATCCTATATTATACTTTTGGGGCGTCTTTTATAGGCAAAAGTCCGCAAAAGGCAATTACTGATTTAAGCGAAGATAAAATTATCCTTAATTTGGGCTCCGGCACCAGGATTATCAGAGAACATATTGTTAATGTCGATTTTTATCCGTTTATGAACGTTGATATTGTCGCAGATATCGGGAAATTGCCTTTTGCAGATAATTCTATTGATGCTGTAATCTGCGAATCGGTTCTGGAACACGTGAAAAATCCTTCTGCGATCGTAAACGAAATAGAAAGAGTGTTAAAACCGGGAGCCTTGGTTTATATAATTGTTCCTTTTATAGCCGGTTTCCATTCTTCTCCCAACGACTATTATCGATGGTCAAAAGAGGGATTAAGAGAGCTTATGAAGGATTTTAAGGAGGAAGAAATAGGTATAAGGCACGGTCCGACCTCCGCATTGTTATCTGTTTTAAACGACTGGCTGGCAACTGTTTTCAGTTTTGGAATAAAGGAAATTCAGCAGGTCTTATTGGTATTTTTTACTATGGTCACTTTTCCTTTTAAGATTTTTGACTATATAATATACCGATTCAAGAGCTCGGAAAATATCGCCTATGGTTTTTATTTCATAGGTACGAAAAAAGCTAAAAAATGATTCAATGATTCTGGCATATCTATTTCAATCCGCAAAGAGAGGCATTTCATTCTTCTATCCTAAGGGATAATATGTTAGGATACTATTAAATAATTAAATATTTTTGAAAATAATTTATGACTAAATGGGATAAATTCTTTGATGAAAAGATAAGGGAAATTGCCAAGGAAAAAATAATCAGAGATATAGGGGGAGGAGTTGCCTTTAAAAAAGGGCTTGCCGGGTATGAAGATATTTTTAAGGGTAAGGATTATAAGATTTTAGATTATAATCCAAAATACCATCCGGATATTCTGGGAGATATTCATAATTTGCCTTTTGAAGATGAATCTGTTGATGCGATAATCTGTAAGCAAGTTCTCCAATGCGCCCTCAATCCAAATAAAGCATGTGAAGAAATATACCGCGTTTTAAAAAAGGGCGGTAAGTGCTATGTCGAAGTGCCTTTTTTATATTGTTTTTGGTGCAACGGAACTTGTGAAGATTATTATCGTTTTACGGAAAAGGGGCTCAGATATTTATTCAGAAAATTCAGTTCTATTGAAATTTGTCCAATAAGGGGACATCTTGAAACCATAGCGAACCTCTTCCCGTATCAGAATAAATTTCCGGTAAATGTTTTCGTAAGACTGGCAAGATTGATGGATACAATTTTAGAGAAATATCAGAGTAAAAAGCAGGTCTCCGGATTCAGGGCATTGGTAATTAAATAAATTGGGAAATAAAAAAGCGGTGCAAATATTTCTATTTGACCGCAGAGTGGTTTTTATTCTAAGGATTTCAGCAGTCGTTCTGCTATTGCCTTTGGCGCGTATCCTCCATATCCTTTAAGATTTATCAGTTTTTTCAGGGTTGTTTTTGTTTTATTAATCTTATTGTGTTGCAATTGCGCAAGCGCTGTTATTACTAATGCATCGCATCTCCAATCAACTGGATTTTTTTCATTGCCGGCAACATCGCACGCCAGATCTTCCGCATGTTGGAGTTTTTCCATTGTAGAAGATTTTTTCTGACAATCTTCGCCGAATGTCCAAATATGGGCAGAAATGATTTCTTCCCAGGCTTTGAGAAGTTTTACGTATTCAGGGAATATTTTTTGTACTTCTTCTGGTAGTTTGGCGAAAACTTTATCCGATGTTTCCCGCAATGTTACATATCTTTTTACGAGCGGATCTAAGGCCGCTGTAACAAGGATATCGGCTCTTCGTAAATTACATTCTATATTCGCTATCCATCTGGCTTGTGTTGAATTGTTCTTATCCAATATTTTTATAAAGGCGCCACAGGATTTTCGGAATTCCTCGTAAGACGATTCAATTGCTTTACCGTCAATTATTGATTGATTGAAAGTGCACATACTTGCCATATATATGGCATTGAGCCTGCCAAAGGAAGTTGCCATACTTGCTTCTTTTTCATGAGTTATTACCGCTGATTTGAAGTCACCTATCATGCTATATACAATCCCTGCGTTGTAGAAATAAAGCTCTGTTAACCGCTCCTTTCTTTTTCCCTCCGGAAGAGACCATAATTTTCCGTCTATATAGATTAATATAATATTAATTCTATAAATATTTATTATTCCCGGAATGCGGCGAAGTCCGTTTACTTCTTCAATTGCAAGGGCGATTCTGCGCTCTTTTGTGGTTTCAAGATTCTTTCCTGCAGTGCGACATATCTCGGCCCAGCGACAGGGATCTTTTTCGTTATAGATTATTTCCCTTGCAAGGGAATTGGTACTAATATCGGTTTCTTCAGGGGTTTCTGCAAGTATTTTAGCGATTTCATCGTCTGATAATTTTGCCAATTCGGCATTTAATATTTCTTTTGTTTTTGTCAAAGTTCTTTTTACCTACCGTTGATATTAAACTAAAACCCCTAAAAAGTCAAGCGGAGGCCTTTCCTCCGTTAACTTTGCTGACTGACTGAAATATAGTAAAAGAACAGCGAAAAGTAATATCCGCCTAATAAAAAATAGGCTTTTTATGGCCTATTTTGATGTCAGAATCAGTGCGACTCCGATTATTGATGCGATGAGGGCGATAATTCGCCGTGCTGTCATTTTCTTATTCGCTTTTATCTTAGTTAATTCTTTTACTTCGCCGAATCCAAGCCATCCTATTAGAATTGAGCCAAGAATTAATCCCGCGCTTTGTACAGGAGTAATTTTACTGGCTTCGGCAATGCTTAATGCCCAGTATAGGGTTCCCGTGGTGCTGATAATGCCTAATCCTAACAAAAATAACAATATCATTGATCTTTTTGTCGTTTCAACGTTATTGCCTTTTTTCAAGCCAAGAATTAATACAGAACTTAGAAATGCTCCAATATAGAAAGAAAGCAAGAAATCGCTGACAGGAATTCCAAAAGGCACTTTGCCTGTTTTCAGGGGCATTTGAACGAAGGAGGCGAAGGCGCGCATTGCGAATTGAGTGATGCTGAATATGATTATCAATGCGGCCGTAGAGAACATCCAGAGACGCTGGCGTATTTTATCTTTGTTTTCCGCTTGATATAGGATTGGTCCAAGAATTGCCAGAATTACGCCGAAAGCCAGATAATAGTTCCAGACTGCGGCTTCGTTCAGGAATAGCACAGCCAGAGAAATGGTTATAATATTCATTAATGGCGCAAGAAGAATTGTTCGGCTTAAGCTGAAAGCGTAAGAATACCATTGGTAATAAGCTCCTAAGGCGTTGATAGCTCCTACAGAAGCAACCATCAAAAATACATTCAATGGAACTAGTCCTTCTCCAAGTGTCATTTTATAGGCTATGGCGGCTATAACAGCTACAAAATATTGGAAGAAAAGCGCGTTTGCTATTCCTTTTTTCTTGAAATATTCATTGGCCAGTTTTTTGAAAATTATAGTCCCGCAGATACCAATACTCAAGTGTATAAGCATTATCATCTGCCAGCTGAATTCTAATTGCATCTTTTTTCACTCTTTTTATCTTTTAAGAACATATATTTACTCTTATCATATTCTATACAAATTATTTGGAAAGTCAACCAAATAAAAAAAATAAGCGGAATTCATTGATAAATTTGAATTTCGCTTATCTATAGTCCCCTCAATTCATAATAAGGAGTACTGCCATGCCAGGAAACTTCAATACCGTAACGACATCCACAAGTTTCATATCCATCAGGACATGGCCGTAATTCTGTCATCATCTGTCTTATTACTCCGGAATGGATTTTGATGTCTACCGCCCATTTCGTTTTCGCTTCAGGGGGTAAAACACTTGCTTGCACCTCTGCTAAGAATATATCTGTCGTCAGGCCGAATTTTTCTGAATATCTTAGCATTTTATTAAGGGCTTCAACCGCTTCCTTAACCGTTTCTTGTCTCGCAGTTTTCTGCAAGTCAATAAACTCTTCGATTCCAATAGATCCGCTTCCACTGCATCTATTACATTCTACCCGGACCGTACCTAGTTCTATATGAATTACAGGTAATACATATTTACTTTTCAGTACCGAACCATTTCCGTAACATTCAGGACATTTTTCAATTTTCAAGACAATCTCACTATAAAAGATATCATAAAATATTTTTTTGTCAATAAGTCACCCCTGCAAAAGACGAGAGATGGACAAAAGGATTTATTTTTACTATGATTATCCCAGATAAATAAGGCATTTTTGGCATCTAATTTTTTAAAAAAATATATGCAGGAAAAAGAAAAAACAAAAATTGAAGGGTTGGAAACGGTTTCTCTATTGACCCATGTAGATGACAGGGGATATTTATTTGAAGTCATACACGATTACGATATTGCTAAATTCGGCCGGGTTTATATTGCGGCCGATCCTGCCAGAGGAGTAGTCCGCGCTTACCATAAGCATTTCATTTCTACTGATAATTTTTGCATAGTGAAAGGCTCGGCAAAATTTGTTTTTATTGACGACAGGAAAGAAAGTCCGACTTATAAAATCCAGGAAATAATTTCTATTTCTGAAATGGCTCCAAAGCTCATAATAGTGCCGCCGGGAATTTTCCACGGCTGGGTGTCTTTGGAAGACAATACTATGTTAATTACGATAAACAGCGAATTGCTCAACAGGGAAAATCCTGACGAAACAAGGATTCCGCCGGATTCTTTTGGCGATGTTTGGGCGGTAAAAGGAAAATAATTTAATCTTTTATGCTTTCAAAAAATAATTTTCCATTGGTAAACAAAGGGGCTTCTATAAAGGAAACGATGAGGATTATTGATAATACAGGACTGGGAGTCGCTTTTGTTATAGATGAAAATAAAAGCATTTTTGGAGCGGTTACGGACGGAGATATCAGACGAGCCATATTAAAGGGAGTAAGCATTGAGAAAGCAATTGAGAGCATAGCAAATACGAATCCCATAATTATCAGGGAAGATTCAAAAGAAAGCGATATTCAAGACATCAGGGCGCGCGGCGATTTGAAGGGGAAAATATCGGGAGGAGGATCTTTGAAGGTGCCGGTTATAGACGAAGAAAGAAGAATCAAGGATATAGTTTTCATATATAAAGACAAAGAATACGGTTTTGGAGGAGAGTTAAATTTAAGAAAGGAAGGAATAAAAAAAGTTTTGGTTTTGGGAGGGGCGGGGTATCTTGGTTCGGTGCTCTGCAGAGAATTGCTAAATGAGGGATATAAAGTAAGGGTTTTGGATAATTTGAGTTACGGAGATGATGGTATAAGCGATTTATATCAAAATAAAAATTTTGAATTTAAAAAAGGGGATATCAGGGATATTTCCAATGTCGTTGACGCGATAGGGGGAATGGATGCGGTAATTCATTTAGCGGCAATAGTGGGAGATCCGGCCTGCGCCGCAGATTCAAAAGAAACTTTGGAAATAAATTATTTTGCCACCAAGAACATTATTGAAACCTGCAAATATTTTCAGATTAACAGGCTCATTTTCGCTTCAACCTGCAGCGTTTACGGGCAAAATCCTTCTCCGGATGAAAAACTGACCGAAAATTCTCCATTAAATCCGGTTTCGCTTTATGCAGAAACAAAGATAAGGTGCGAGAGGGCGATTCTGGGAGCAATGGACGAAAATTTTTCGCCGATTATTTTAAGAATGGCCACTTTGTACGGCTATTCTTCCAATATGCGTTTTGATTTGGCGGTGAATTTCCTTACTGCCCGCGCCATGTTTGATAAGAAGATGACTATATTCGGGGGAGAGCAATGGAGGCCATGGCTTCACCTTAAAGATGCCGCCCAAGTTTACATTACTTGTTTAAAAAAGCCTTTGGAGGATGTCAGAGGGCAGATTCTTAATGTCCTTTCTGAAAATTACAGGGTTTTTGAAGTGGGCAATATAATAAATTCAATTTGTCCTGAAGCCACAATTGAAATCAGCGAAAAAGCCGGCGATAAAAGGAACTACAATGTTTCGTCGGACAAGATAGCCCGCATTCTGGATTACAGGGCGGAAAAGAAATTAGTTGACGGAGTGAATGAAATAAAAGAAGCCATTGCATCGGGAATAATAAAGGGCTATAAAGACCCAAAATATAGGACGGCCGCTCCTCAAATTTAATTTTCCATATGAAAAAATCAAAAATAATTCCTTACGGCCGCCAATGGATAGATGAAAGCGATATTAAGGAAGTCGTAAGAGTTTTAAAAAGCGATTGGATAACCCAAGGGCCGAACATTGATGAATTTGAAAGGAAGATAGCGGATTATTCCGGCGCAAAATACGCCGTTGCCGTTTCTTCGGGAACGGCCGCTCTGCATCTGGCTTACCTTGCCGCGGGAATAGGCGAGGGAGATGAAATAATAACTACGCCCTTGACCTTTGCTGCAACCGCCAATATGGCCGTAAAATGCGGAGCAAAGCCGATATTTGTTGATATTGAGGAAAGTACTTTGAATATTGATTTTGAAAAGATAGAAGAAAAAATAAGTTCTAAGACAAAAGCAATTATTGGGGTGGATTTTGCCGGCCAGCCCTGCGATTTGGATAAAATAGGGAAATTAGCCAAAAAGCACAATATTCTATTTATTGAAGATGCGGCTCACGCTTTGGGTTCAGAGTACAAAGGAAGGAAAGTTGGGGGGATTGCCGATTTGACCATATTTAGTTTTCATCCTGTGAAATTAATTACCACAGGAGAAGGAGGAATGGTTCTGACCAACAGCAAGGATTTCTATGAAAAAATGAGAATTATTCGCCACCACGGTGCTGTAAAACGGCCGGAAATAGGAGGATGGTATTATGATATAAAAGATCCAGGTTTCAACTTCAGGATAACGGATTTACAATGCGCCCTGGGCCTCTCTCAATTTAAAAGGATAAGGAAGTTTATAAAAAAGAGAAGGGAGATAGTGAAGAAATACAATACAGCCTTCAAGAATATTCCCCAAATTATAATTCCTTCAGAAAAAGAATATGTGAAATCGGCCTGGCATATTTATCCAATTCAATTTCGTTTGGAAAAATTGAAAATAGGAAGAAAAGAAATATACGATTTATTGCACGAGAATAATATAAAAGCCCAAGTGCATTATCTGCCACTGCATCTACATCCTTTCTATAAAAAGAAATTCGGCTATAAAGAGGGCGATTTCCCGGTAGCGGAAAAATATTATAAACAGGTCCTGTCTTTACCGCTCTTTCCCGCTATGGCAGAGAAAGACGTTAAAACTGTGATAAAAACCGTTAAAAAAATAATTAATTCCGTTAAACGATAATATGCATAAAAATACATTCCAGGAAGAAACCTGGCAGGGAGAATTCGGCAACCAGTATATTCAAAGAAATCCAACCAGCCCCGAAGAGGCAGAAAAAGCATATCTTAAATATTACGGCGTTTTAAGATCTGATTTAAATCAGGAATTTCTAGGGGAATTGGACCGTTCAATAAATATATTGGAGGTGGGAGCCAATATTGGCATACAGCTTGCCCTCCTTCAAAAGATGGGATTTAAAAATCTTTACGGCGTGGAAATAAACAGAGGAGCAATAGAATTTTCAAAAGCGCACCTGAAAGACATTGATATTATTAAGGCTTCGGCGCTGGATATTCCTTTTAAAGATAATTATTTTAATCTTGTTTTCACTTCAGGCGTTCTCATACATATAGCGCCTTCAGATTTAAAAAAATCTATGGAAGAAATTTACAGGTGCGCAAACGAATATATTTGGGGATTTGAGCCTTTTGCCGAAAACTATACTGAAGTGGTTTACAGGGGCAATAAAAATCTCCATTGGAAAGGAAATTATCCGCAAATGTACCTTGATGCTTTTAAAGATCTTAAACTGATAAAGGAAAAGAATATCAAATATCTTGAGAATGAGAATATAAACAAGATGTTTCTGTTAAAAAAATGATCATTCAGGCGAATTTCAAAAAACTATTGAATTTAATATCGAAGGAAAAGACTCAAAAAGCGGATGCGATTATCTGGTTGCAAGGGGATCGCTATGACAGGGCAAGAAAGGTTATCGGTTTGTTCAAAAAAGGATTCGGAAAGAAAATTTTCCTAACCGGGAACAATATTCTGGTAGGAGATAAAAAAAGGCCCGGCACGGATAATATAACCTTGACTAAAATGGAAGAATGGCTGGAAAAGAACGGAATTGGCAGAAAAGAAATAATAATAGACAATAAATCATTTCATACGGCCGATCAGGCGGAAAAAGTCCTTAGATTTGCAAAAAAAAATAAATGGAAAAAGATTATTTTAGTGGGTTCATTATTTTATCAGCCCAGGGCATTTCTGACCTTTTTGAAAAGGAATAATAAGATTGGCTGGCAAGGGGAAATAGTCAATCAGCCGGCCATAATTGGCTTATCTGTAAAACCGGGAGGGAGAAATGAAACGGTGAAAACACTTATTCTGGAAGAAATAGAAAAGATAAAAAAATATAGATCCGATATAGCCGGTTTTAAAGAAGGTTTAAATTATCTGGAAAACAAATGAATTTAGATCAAAAACATAAAATTGAATATGAAAAGAATAAGCCGGAAAACCGCAGAAAGAGAATGCAGGAAGGTCTTCCTTTTCCCTATCCTATGGCAATAGCCGTAGAATTGTCGGCCGCTTGCAACGCCAATTGTTATATGTGTCCGCGGAAAAATCTTTCAAGAGCCGTAGGCAATATGGATATGGGCTTGTATAAAAAAATTATTGATGAATTGTTTGAGAATAAAGTGCAACTAAGGAAAATATTCCTATACTGGATGGGAGAGCCGCTCTTGAACGAAAACTTTGATAAAATGATAATTTATGCCAAAGAAAAAAATGTAGCCGAAATGGTTGTTATGGCCTCAAACGCAATCGCTTTGAATGAGGAAAACGCAAAAAGATTGATAAGTTCCCAGCTTGATGAGCTTTTTATAAGCTTGGATGCGTTTCATCAAGAAACTTATGAGAAAATCAGAGGGAAAAGTATTTCCATTGAAGTCATTGAAAACAATATTTTGCGATTGATGGATCTTAGAAAAAAAATGAAGTCTTCTTATCCATACGTTAGGATTAAAATTTTAAAGTCTGATCTTAACAAGGATGAAATTGCTGAATTTAAAAATAAATGGAACCCCATAGTTGACGAAGTTTATGTTGAAGAAGATATAAATACCTGGAACGCCACAAATGAAAATGTGAATAGAAACATCTCCGGAGACTCCCATTTCAAAGAAAGAGCTGAAAAAGGGGTTCAAAGGTGGCCCTGTGACAGATTATGGTATCAAATTGCCATTTCCCAGGACGGTTTTGTAACGCCCTGCATTGCCGATTGGAACGGATCGGGATTTATCGGGAATGTTAAAAATAACACTATTTTTGAGATCTGGAACAGCTCGGAAGTGGTAGAAATGAGGCGCAAACATTTGGATGGAGAATGCGGCGAATTGCCTATGTGCAAGGACTGCAAACGCTGGATTTTCAGGAATATGGGAGATTGGCTGATTAAAAACAGATCTAAAGCTTTGGCGGTTTGTAAAAAAAATGCAAAATAAACCAAAAGTTTTAATATTGAATATTACCGAACGATGCAATTCAAGGTGCGTAATGTGCGGAATTTGGAAAAAGAAAAACCCTTTGGAGATAGATTGCAAATTACTTGAAAATTTCTTTAAAAAAAATGCCGCTTATTTAAACGAGGTGGGAACTTTTGGATTTACGGGAGGAGAGCCTTTTCTTGCCAAAAATTATATCAAAGTCGTTAAAATGCTGGTAAAATATTTGCCGGGTTTGAAATCATTCGGACACCCTACTAATGCTCTTCTTCCGGATTTTAATATTAAAAGAATCAAAGAAGCCCTTAATATAATTCCCAAAAATGTTTTTTTTGGAATCGGCGTTTCTTTGGACGGGATTGGGAAGAAGCAAGAAGAGATAAGAGGCATTAAAGGTTATTTTAAAAAGAGTAAGGAATTTATTGAAAAAGCCGGCAAAAAATTCGCAAAATACGATAATTTTTATATTGCTCTCACTACAACCCTTTCTAAAAACAATCTTAATCAGATTGAAGGCCTGTCTGAATTTGCCGATAAACACAAATTAAGAATCACTTTCCGTCCCGCAATGACCGTTGTGTCGGATTATATAGATAATAAAGATTCAAAAGGCTGGCAGATATTAAATAGCGACCGGAAAAAATTAAAAATTGTTTTTCAGGATTTATATGCCAAAACCAAGAATGATTATTATGATTTTGCAGTAAGATTAGAAGAAGGAGAAAAAAGGGAATATCCCTGTCCCTTTAAAGATGAAGGATTTATTTTGAATCCGGATGGGAAAATTTTTATGTGTCTTTTCAGCAGCGAGGGGCGGTTGGGGGATATAAATGATTCAATTAAGGATATTTTTTATTCAGCCGGTTATCTAAAAACGCAAAAGAAATTAATAAACAATGTGTGCGGAGCTTGCTCGGCGGAATGTTATACAACCAGATCTTCGCAATTCAGAAAAAAGGGATACCTTGAAAGCCAGTTGGATTTGCTGATGTCGGGGAAATTAAAAGAATTCAAAACTAATCTTAAGAAGAATAAACTTTATTCTGAAAATTCGCTTTTAAAAAGCATTGCCGATTTTGGAGGAAAAAGGCCTGTAAAAATTTCTTCAAAGGCTTCTGAACAAGAAAAAATAATATATAATACACTGTCTGGTAAGGAGAAATACGGAATTTTACAGAAAGAAAGAAATAAGGTAAAATTGGATTTCAGCCGGAATAATTTGGCAAATCTGTTTCTTAATCTGGCAAAATTCTATTACATAATTAAAATTTATCAAAAATCACAGGTTTATTTGAATATTTTAAATAATTATTTTAAAGATAAATTAAATAACCGTTTCCGAAAAGAAGCGGATAATTTAGAAAAAAGAATAAAATTAATATGAAAAACGCATTTTTAACAGGGAAAACCGTATATTTAAGATGTATAGAGAGAGAAGATATTATAGCGGATTATCTTCGCTGGGCAAATGATGAGGAAGTGACGCATTACATGGTTTTGGGTTTGAAACCAACCAACAAGGAAATGATGGAAACGGAATATGAAAAGATGATTGCAGACGATACCCAGATAACTTTTGCCATAGTAGATAAAAAAACAAACAAGCATATTGGCAATACGGGCCTTTATTCCATCAGCTGGATACCCAGATCGGCGGAAGTCAGGATAATAATCGGGGAAAAAAGTTTTTGGGGCAAGGGGGCGGGAACGGAGGCTATCAGTCTTTTAATAGAATATGGTTTTGAAAAGTTAAATCTTGAAAAGTTATGGCTTGGGGTAACCGATAAGAATGAAAGAGCGGTCAAAACTTATTTAAAAACCGGTTTTGTGAAGGAAGGATTTTTAAGGCATACCTGGTTTCGCAATAATGAATATTATAACGATATAAGAATGGGGATATTGAAAGAAGAGTATTTGAAGCTTAAGAAAAAATAGAACTATGGCCAATAAAAAGCTGGCCCTTTTGGGCGGAAAGCCAATTCTAAAAAAAGGCTTAACTTATTTTAAATCTTCTATGGGAAAAGAAGAGATTGCCGCCGTTACCAAAGTTATAAAAGGCGGCGTTCTTTCTGATTTCGTTGGAAGAGCCGGTGAAAAGTTTTTAGGCGGAAAGTATGTAAAAGAACTTGAAAAGGCTTATTGCAAAAAATTCAAAGTAAAACATGCGGTTTCTTTTAATTCCGCCACCACCGCTCTTCATGGGGCAATTGCCGCATTGGGAATAGGGCCGGGCGACGAAGTTATTGTTCCTCCTATGACAATGACTTCAACTGCAACGGTGATTCTTCAAAATAATGCAATACCCATTTTTGCCGATATTGACGAGGACACTTTTTGCCTTGATCCGAAAGATGTTGAAAAAAAAATAAGCGATCGGACTCGCGCCATAATGCCGGTTAACCTGTTTGGGCAGGCTGCTGATCTGGATGGCATTATGAAAATAGCCAAGAAGCATAATATTAAGGTTATAGAAGATAATGCCCAGTCTCCGGGAGCGAAGGTCGGAAAAAAATTCGCCGGCACGGTAGGGGATATAGGAGTTTTCAGTCTTAATTTTCACAAGGTTATTCATTGCGGAGAGGGCGGAGTACTGGTAACAAATGACGATAAGCTGGCCTTTCACGCTCAATTGGTAAGAAATCACGGTGAAATCGTTTTAGATGATTTAAAGGATAATGACACCGTGCTTATAGGGACAAATTACCGGTTAACCGAAGTACAGGCGGCAATCGCCATAGAACAATTGAAAAAACTTGATTTTTTGAATCGCTGGAGAGTCAAACTGGCTGGTCGCCTGACAAACAAGCTCAAAAGGTTTAGAGGTCTGATTCCTGCAAAAGTCAGAGAAAATTCAACTCATGTTTATTATCAGTATGCCATAAGATTTGACGAGAATTTGGCGGGGATAAAAAGGAAAACTTTTGCAGACGCAATAAAAGCTGAAGGTTTTTCTTTGGGAGAGGGCGCGGTAAAAAAGCCCTTATATGCTTTGCCAATTTACCAAAGGCAAACGATTTATAAAAAAGGCGTGAAATGCCCTTTTAGCTGCCCTTATTACGGAAAGGAAATAAAGTACGGAAAAGGGCTTTGTCCTGTAGATGAAAGAATGGAGGAAAAGGAGCTTTTACTTACGCCTATTTGCACCTGGCCTTTAACCGAGAAACATATTGATTTATTTATAAGCGCCGTACAAAAAGTTTTTGACAATATTGAAGAACTCAAAGCCTATGAAAAAAACCGGGCTTAAGCGCGTTTTAGCGGCAATGCAGGATCCCGGAGGATCTGCCGCTGTTTTGCCCGTTGTAAAACTGTTCAAAAAAGAAGGCAAAGTTGATGTAAAAATTTTTTGCGGGAAATACAGCTACGCCTTGCTTGAAAGAGAAAAAATCTCCTTTGTCAGAGCAGGAGATTTTTCCGATAAGAAACTTGAATCCCAGTTTCGCGGCTTTAATCCTGATTTAGTATTTACTGCAAACAGTTTCGGGTTTTCTTTAGATAAAAAGGTTTTAAGGATTGCCAAAAAAGCGGAAATTCCCACAATATCAATAATTGATTTTTGGTCAAATTATTGGCTCCGTTTCCTAAAAGAAGGGGAAAAGAAGGACCCGAGGTTCCTGCCAGACAAGATTATAGTCATAGATAGGATAATGAAGAAAGAAATGGTCAAAGAAGGCTTTCCTGGTGAACTGATTAAAGTTTTTGGAAACCCATCTCTGGAATCGCTTCCTCTTAAAAAAAGACTGAAAAGAGGAAATGTTTTAAAAATTTTATTCATATCCCAGCCGATCAGGGACATCTATGGAGAGAAGGGTTACTTTGGGTTTGATGAATTCGAAGTTTTGAAGGATTTCCTTGAAGTAATTAAAGGCCTGAAGGCCGATTTAACCGTAAGGCTGCATCCGAAAGAGAAGACTGGCAAATACGATTCCATCATTGGAAAACAAAAAATAAAGATTGATCAGGAAAGCAATCTTGATGAATTGATTTATGATGCAAATCTTGTCTTAGGGATAAATTCAATAGCTTTATTCAGAGCAAGCCTTGCAGGAATACCCGTTATTAGTTACCAGCCCGGACTGAAGGATTTAAAAGATGACGCCTTAATATCAAACAGATTAAAGCTGTCAGAATT
>JAUSNC010000049.1 GCA_030645645.1 Candidatus Parcubacteria bacterium | reverse complement strand
CTTATTTAAAAACCGTGTGTTACTTAACTCACGGATTTTTTTATACATTTAATCTGATAAACTCTAATTTTCCAAATTCTTCTTTAATTTTTATCCAATCTAAAGTTTTAAATATATCGCTTCTGTATATTGCAAAAATATCATATTTTGATATAGTCTTATTCGGTAGTTGTGGATGGAATATAAAAAGAAATTCACATTGAAGGATGTAATATACCGACCAAAATCGGAGCAGCACCCGATTATTTGCATCACAACTAGGTGCGGAAAGAAAGCAACGCTGGTAGCAGTGGCTGGTATGTCCGAGATAAGATGCTGCAATAATAAGAATTGTAAAAAGAGGGCGGCAAATCTTGTTTGTATGGAAGCGAACGCAGCCAGGCGGATAAGTGAGTAGAAGAAAAATTCTTTTACTCCTTTTTTATTTACTTCTACTCAAATTTTTGCTAAAATTCCATTAGAAAATATATGAAAACAACGATTGAAGGAATAGAGGAAATTCAGAATAAAATCCGTCAGCTGGCGGACTGTCTTTGATTTAAAAAAGAAAGAAAATATAATTAAAGAACTGGAAAGAGAAATTGCAGAGCCCGACTTCTGGCAGGATAAAGAAAAGGCGGTCAGGGTGAACACCGAATTGGCAAATTTAAAGGAAGAAGTTTCAGCTGTACGGTTATTGGAAAGGGAATTAAGCGATTTAAAAGAAATTGAAAAATTATCGACAGGGGAGTCCCTTCAGGCGGAACTGGAAAAAGGAGTTGATAATTTAGAAAAGAAAGTTAAAAAAGAGGAATTCCGCGCCTATCTTTCCGGCAAATATGACGGAGGTAATGCAATTCTGTCTATATATTCTGGAGCCGGAGGCCAGGATGCCCAGGATTGGGCAACAATGCTTTTAAGGATGTATCAGAGGTATTGCCAGAAAAAAGGATTTGGAGTGAAGACTTTGAGCCAGAGTTTCGGGGAAGCAGGAGGTCCGGATGGGAGAATAGGCACAAAAGCGGCAATATTAGAAATCAAAGGCCGTTATGCCTATGGTATTTTAAGAAGGGAGTCCGGAGTGCACCGGCTGGTGAGAATATCTCCTTTTTCATCTAAAAAATTGCGCCATACTTCTTTCGCCCTTGTGGAAATTCTTCCTGAAATTTCAGAATCAATAGAAGAGATAAATATAAGGGCCGAAGATCTTAAGATTGAAACATTCAAAGCTTCAGGTCCGGGCGGCCAATATGTTCAGAAAACCGAATCTGCGGTAAGAATCACGCATCTGGCCACTGGCATAGTCGTTTCTTGCCAGAGTGAAAGATCACAAGGGCAGAACAAAGAACAGGCCATGAAGCTGCTCTATTCCAAGATTTATCAATTAATGGAGCAGGAGAAAGTGAAAGAGCTTGAAAAGATAAAGGGCAAGAGGGTTGAAGTTGAATGGGGAAGCCAGATAAGGTCATATGTCGTTCATCCATATAAGCTGGTAAAGGATTTGAGGACAGATGTTGAAATTTCCAATATTGAAGATGTTCTGGACGGCAACCTTGATGATTTCATTAATGAAGAAATAAAATTACCAAATGATTAAGTTTCAAAATACAACTAAAATATATAATTCCGGATCAGGCGTTATTGCCGCAGTGGACGATATTTCTTTCGAGGTGCAGAAAGGGGAGTTTGTCTGCCTTGTGGGAAAGTCCGGAGCCGGAAAAACAACCTTATTTAAATTATTACTGGCGGAAGAAAAGCCCAGTAAGGGCCATATATTCTTTTATGGAAAGGATATTGATACAATCAGTTCAGGGGACATACCCGCCTTGCGCAGGAAGATCGGATCAGTTTTCCAGGATTACAAGCTTCTTCCCGTTAAAACTCTTTTTGAAAACATAGCATATATTATGGAGGTTACAGGAGCGGAAGACGCCCAGATCAAGCATGACGTTACTGAAGTGCTGGATATTGTGGGTCTTTCCGAAAGGCAGAATAATTTCCCTGAAGAACTGTCAGGAGGAGAAAAACAAAGAGCAGCCATTGCCAGAGCCATGATTCATCGTCCGGAAGTTATCCTGGCAGACGAGCCTACCGGCAATCTGGACCCTTATAATACCCAGGATATAATCAATCTATTACTTAGGATTAATGAATTCGGCACCACGGTAATCCTCGCCACTCATAATAAGGACGTGGTTGATAAGATGGAAAAGAGGGTCATAACCCTGGAAGCGGGGAAGCTGATCAGGGACGAGGAAGGAGGAAGATTCGTAATTTAAAAAAACATCATGATATCAACAATAAAGAGAGTTTTTAAAGCAGGATGGACTAATTTCTACCGGAACTCCGGCTTATCAATAGCCACGGTGTTTGTTTTGGCAATGACCATTTCTCTGATTACTTCGCTTTTTCTCCTGCAGGGAACAACTCATTTTTTAACCGACCTCCTGGAAAAGAAAGTTGATATAAGTGTATATTTCAAGGAAGATTCCCAGGAAGAAGATATTCTGAAAATCAAAGACAAGCTGGCTGAATTGCCCGAAGTGAAAGGAGTGGACTATACTTCAAAAGACGAAGCCCTGGCTAAGTTTTCCCAAAGCCATCAGGATAACCAGGTTCTGATGGATTCTTTGAAAGAAGTTGGGGCAAATCCGTTCCTTTCTTCTTTGAGCGTCCATGCATGGGAGACAAGCCAATATGCCACTATTTCCAGCGTGCTGGAATCTTCCTCTTTCCAGCCGATAATTGAAAAAGTGGATTATTTCCAGAAAAAGCCTATTATTGAAAGATTCACCTCAATTGTATTCAATATCCAGAATTTCACCATATTACTGAGTTTTATTCTGGCAACGGTTGCAGTGCTTCTTTCCTTTAATCAGGTCAGGCTGTCTATCTACTCTTCAAAGGAGGAAATAGGCGTAATGAGGCTTGTAGGCGCTTCAAACTGGTTTATAAGGGGCCCGTTCATTGTACAGGGCCTTATTGCAGGCTTTTTCGCATCGTTAATCACTCTGTTGATTTTCAGTGTCAGCCTGTTCTTATTAGGTCCGAAGCTAGCAGGAGTGCTTGGCGGGTTTAATGTATTCAGCTATATGATTGCTAATTTCGGAATGCTGATTCTGGTTCAGGTTGGCGCCGGTATTGGCCTCGGTACAATCTCCAGCTTGATAGCAATCAGGCAGTATTTGAAAGTTTAGAAAGAGGGAATAGAATTTTTAATCCGGGATCTGCTAATGGTAGGCAACTAGACTCTGAATCTAGGAATCTTGGTTCGAATCCAAGTCCCGGAACAATCTTAAACACTCCTTAAAAATTAATAAAGAAGTTCGTAAATTATATACGAAATGAAAAAAGTAATTTACATAATTCTATTTACGTTTCTTGGTATTTTACTCCAGCTTTTGATTCATGGATTGGTTGAAATTTGGTACATCGGGCTTTTAACCGATAATTTCTCAAGATACAGTTTTGGTTTATCTTGGCCTC
>JAUSNC010000048.1 GCA_030645645.1 Candidatus Parcubacteria bacterium | reverse complement strand
CATTGCCGGCCCTATCCATTGCCCGCACAATTACTCGTAAATCTCCGTTAATGAAATTCGGCAGCTGATAAAGGCTTTGTGCTTCTGTAAAAACCGGAGATTCTAATGGAGAACTTGTCTTATCTATAACTCCAACTTCATAGTGGTCTATTCCGGATAATAAATCTGTCGTAGAAAACGATATCAGCGCCCTGGTGATAATTGCGGCTGTTAAAACCTCCACTATCGGTTTAAAAGAGACTGGGGGTGTTGTGTCTATGTGTAATAAAAAATGCGTTGCGGAGCCCCACACGCCATCCTTTTTTGCTTTGATATGAAAATAAAATATCCCATCCGGTAAATCTAAATAGGACGCAATAGTTGCGCTGCTATCCGAGGTGTTATCCGGGACGGTTAACGGCTTATTATCTAATTCAAAGCTATAATCTGTAATTCCTGTATCTTTTTCCCAAGTGAGAACCGGATTATTGTTATTGTACCACTTATCCTCGAAAGGATGGGTTTCTGAAAATACCCTCACTCCTTCAGGCATTTTTGGATCTATAGCGTAGATGCCTTTGCCGAACCCGAAAATAATATTAGTGCCGAATCCATCGTTTGCCAGCACTTTAGATGAAGGCAGGACCTCCACAATCGCCTGTCCGGTTGCTTTTGCCTTGAATGTTATCGTTGTAATAAGGCCGCTTCCGGTATTAATGCCTTCCGGTACGCCCCCTATAAAATTTGCTGTTCCTTCTGTATTAGAATATGTCGGTGACTCAATCCAAATTGAAACAAACGATTTGCCACCGGACGGTTTCACTATTGTTAACTTATCCGTCGGAAATTTAAGATTTAATTCAACTGCATTTATGCTATTACCCTGCGTATCTAAAAAGACGGATACATCAAAAGTAGAACCAACCAAAACTGTTTCAATGCGCGGTGAAAGAAAAATTGTTGATTTTTTTTCTACAGTCTCTCCGTTCTGGGCATAACTGTACGGATAAAAAATTGGAGAAACTATAAAATAAATAACACTTAGTGCGAGTAAAAAACTTTTTGCCGCAGTATTTTTATATATTCGGTATTGCTGCATAATAGTAATTCTATAAACCCAAACTGCTGCCGTTTAAGGCATTCAAGAATTGAGGGATAAGAAATAATATTCCGATAAGCGGCAAAACAACCATAGCTACAGTTATAATAAGCGTCCAAAGAAAATATTTTCGTGTTTTCTCAACCGAATCGTAAATATCTTCAAGTTTTTTATCCTGCGCTTCAATTTTTTTTAAGATTTCTTCTTCCATATTATCCTATTCTAGCAAAAAATCGCCGGAATGGCGATTCTTTCTTTATATAAATCTATGCCGTAGGAAAGCGTTTTTTTATCTTAATAATGCACGCCTATTTAAGTCTGTTAATACTATTTTAATTTTTCCTCAACATCCTCAATTTCTTTCCCTATTGAATCTCGGGCAGTCTTAGTAGCTTTTTTTAAGTCGTTAAAAATATTCTGCTCTTCTTTATTCAGCCCCGGCTCTTTATCGAGCATCCCAATCTTTCTTTCTATTTCTTTTTCAAGAATATCAAATGATTGAGAAAGGCTTTCTCTTGCTTCATCGGCCTCCTTTTTTATTGTTTTTTTAAATTGTTTTGTTTTTAAAAACATCGCGCCGAGCCATAGAATTCCCAAAGTAATAATTATAAAAAGCAGTGCGGTCAATTCCTTGAAAGTGATCATTAAGAAAACAATATTTAATCCGTTGAAAGATACTTTAATTACTTTCGGATCAGAAAGCTGGCTCTCCGCCCCTCTTTTATCCTTTACTCCAGCCGTTAAAGAGTAAGTACCAGATTCAATCAGATCCTTAGTTAGAAGAAACCACTCACCCTTGTCATTACTGGTAATATGCCATTCCTTATAGATTTTCCCGCCTTTCTGCAAATAAACGCTTATTTCCGATTGAGGCAGTGTTTCCCCTTCTATATACAGCGTTTCTTCTCCGGAAATAAAAGTTTCCGGCCATATGGTTATTCTGGGACTGGCAATGGCTTCAATATTAATGACTGCATCTGACTGCGTGATATTCCCGGCCTGGTCAATCGCCCGCACTAAAACCGTCTTTTCTCCGGGAACTTGGACAGGCAGAGTGAACGGATTAACTTGGGCAAGCAGAAGATCAATAAAATCTGCTTCGCCTATTTTAAGCCTGTATTTGCTCACGCCGGAAGTTTTATCATTGGTTTCAAAGTATAAATTTGGTTTTGGATTTGTCGAATCTCCGGCGTTATCAACTGAAATTTCAAAAAGATCGGGCGAATGGCTGTCAATTTGAATTTTATAGCTAATTGTTTTGCCCCATCCTTGGTTATTTTCCCGGCGAATATGAAAATACCAGACTCCATCGGGTATATTCATATAATCTTTAAATTCAATAAAGCCTTCTGATTGAGTATCCGGCACGGTATCTTTATCCTGATTAAAATCAAAACTCACTCCTAATATATCTGGGTTTAATTTCCACCTGAAAGAAGGATTATTATTATTGTACCATTGACCCTGCTGAGGATGAGTGGGAGAAAAAACTTGGAGCGAGGATACTTCTGATTCTGCCGGATTTTCCGCCCCTGGCGGCATA
>JAUSNC010000041.1 GCA_030645645.1 Candidatus Parcubacteria bacterium | reverse complement strand
CCGTGTGGGGCAACTCATGAGAGTTCGAATCTCTCCCGCGGCACTTTTAATATTATTTTTATAATTTATATATGTATTTTAATAGATTGTATTTTAGAATTTTAAAAGTTTTCCCTTCGGAGCTGTTTTTTTTAACAATCGCAGGATTTTTTACACGATTTTTTAATCTCGTTTCTAATCAGATTGTTATATTTGATGAAGCACATTTTGGTTTATATGCGACAAAATATATTTCCCATCAATATTTTTTTGATATCCATCCGCCCTTAGGAAAGATGTTGATTGCCTTATCTGTTTGGATTGGTGGTGTAAAGCCAGGATTTGATTTTCCAATTAATGTCTCGTATGGCGATTTTCCAATAATCGCGGTTAGATTTTTCCCGGCTTTTTTTGGGGCGCTATTGATTCCTTTAATTTATTTTTTAATGAAAGAATTGAATTTTTCAAGAAAAGTCGCCTTTTTGGCTGGTTTTTTTGTACTATTTGACAATGCCCTTCTTATTCAATCGCGATTAGCCCTTCTGGATATAATTATGTTGTTTTTTATCTTTTTCTCTCTTCTTTTATTCTTAATTTCAATAAAGAAAAAGAAATATTCCCAAAATTGGTATTTAACAAGCTTAATTTGTGGAGTTTTTTTAGGTTTTGCCATTTCTGTAAAATGGATCGGAATTGGGGCTATTGCTATAATTTGGATTTATCAAATATATATAGGTGATTGGTTAACCGGAAAATATAGAAAAAATATTCTGTGCAGTATTTTATTTTTTATTATTATCCCTTTAAGTGTTTACATATCTATTTTTAGCATTCATTTGATTTTATTAAATAAGGCTTGTGATATAAATTGCGGTCAGGTTCTATCAGAAGGTCATTTTTTGAATAAAACTAATTTTATTGGTTTTAATACCCCTCCAACCGGCAATTTTGTTCAAAAATTATTCAATGAAAATGAAAAAATGGCATTTTCTACATTTCTTGGAACAAGCGGGGCACATTTTTTTCAGTCCGACTGGTATAGTTGGCCATCTATGACAAGGCCTATCCAATATGCGCGTCTTAACCAAGGAGAGGAAATAAAATACTTATATTTTATCGGAAATCCTTTAGTTTGGTGGCTCAGTTTTTTAGGAGTATTAGGAATTTTTTATATACTATTCAGAAATTATTTTTATAAAAAACTAAAATTCACTCCGCTTGAATTTCTTTCTAACGGAATGGGTTTTCTTATAATCGGATACATTTGTTTCTTTCTTTTTTTCTCTATAATATTGAGATTTATGTTTCTATATCATTATCTTACAGCTCTTGTGTTTTCAATTATGATATTTTCCGTATTTATAAACGGAATGCTTTCTAAAATTTCTTCAAAAAATGCAAAAATTATATATATTTTTATATTAATTTTAATTTTTGGAAGCTTTCTGTTTTTTTCCCCCCTTACTTACGGCTTGCCTTTAACAGAGGGGGAATATCAGATGAGAATGTGGTTGCCTATCTGGAAATATTAATGCTAACTAAAACCCCGCCTTGGCGGGGGTGTGTGTTTTATCTATTTTTCTTCCTTGATTGAAATTTTTCGTTTTTTCTCTTTTCGTATTTTTGGAATTTTTAATATTAAAACTCCGTCTTTTATTACTGCTTGAACTTTCAGTCCGTCTACTTGGGTAGGAAGAATCAATTGTCGTTGAAACTGGCCCCAATAGCATTCTTTATAAAAGTAATTTTTTATTTCATTTTCTTCCTGCCGTTTTCTTTCTCCTTTAATGGTAAGAATATTATTTTCAAGAGATATGTCCAAATCTTCAACTTTTATTCCGGCAATCGTTGATTGGATTATGAGACTTTCTTCAGTTTCATAAACATCTATTGATAATTGGGCGTTAATCTTTTCTTCAGGGAGCGTTTCCTTTGCCAATTGTTCCACTGGTTCTTTTTCTTCGTGCTTAACTTTCTTTTTTTCCGTTTTTTTCTCTTCAACCAAATCTTCTATAGAATCCTCTTTTAATTTTTCAAGAAATGAACTCATATTAACTAAATATAATTTTAATTTTAAACTATTTTACAAACGCTTTTCAATTTTTTTAAATCATTAAATCCCCAGGTAACAACTATTGCCAATATTATCAGAATAACTGCCGGTATCGCCAATTTAAGATTACCGTCTAACTGTATTATAGATAAATTGTAAAGTCCGTGCAAAGTAGTTGATATTATTAAACCAGAGAGTAGTAATTTCCCCCTTTGTTTTGTTTGAAAGAGAGAGCGTGCAATGAAATACCCCATAGTTCCTGAGGCCAAGGCGTGGAGGAAAGTAGCTCCCACAAATCTCAAGAGCAATATTTTAAAAACTATATCCGAGGAATATTCTCTATAGCCTAATAAAATGCTTATATTTTCCAGAGCGGCAAAACCCAGAGCGGCAACAATCATGTAAATCATAACATCCGTCGGTTCATCAAACTCAGGATTGTTTAAAACTTTCACTCTAACTATGAGATATTTAACAATTTCTTCCGTTAATGCTACTCCTAGGAAAAAGTAGATTATAACGGCGATATTTTCTGAAAGGGATAATTTTGATATTTCTTCGAAAATTCCCAATTCCAACATGGCAGCGGGGATAGTAGCCAACATCCCATAAAAGAAAATTTTCAAAATCATCCATTTTGATTCAGGATGGTCGTCTTTGCGAAGATACAGGCTTAGCCAAATAAAGCTTGGCAACAGCCCGAAAGGAAGATAAGCAAGAAAAGGCATAGATAATTTAAATAATTAATTTGGCCACCCTTCCACCATTAAAGATTTCTTTTTTCCTTTTAACGGAAGATTCTGGTAAATTTCTTCAGTAATAAAGGGCATAAAAGGATGAAGCATCTTTAAATGCGCCTTCAGAATTTCAATTAAGAGATATTGGCCGGCTAGGCGTTCTTTTTTATTCTCACTGAGAAGGCGCGGTTTATTATCTTCTATTATTTTGTCGCAGAAATTATGCCAGAAATTATGATAAAGTTTTTCTGACGCTTTATAAAATTTGAAAGAATCCATCAGTTTCGTTATTTCTTTTGAGAATTTTTTAAGATTGGCCAGAATCTTTTTATCCTTGGCG
>JAUSNC010000038.1 GCA_030645645.1 Candidatus Parcubacteria bacterium | reverse complement strand
AGTTATTTCCGCAATGAAGTCCCTTCATGAAGAGTATGAGCCAGAAAGCATTGAAGCTGTTTTAGTTCTAGTTGCAGATCAGATTTCCGGAGCAAGGCCCGGAGCAAGAAAAGACACGCTGGAAAATTATCTCCAGAGGCTCGGCGAATTAGAAGATATAGCCACATCTTTTGAAGGAGTGGAAAAAGCCTGGGCGCTGCAGGCAGGAAGGGAAATAAGGGTATTTGTAAAGCCAGAGGAAGTGGACGACCTTGCCAGTCATAAGATGGCAAAAGATATTGTCAAAAAAATCCAAGAAGAGCTTCGCTATCCCGGGGAAATAAAAGTAACTTTAATCAGGGAAAATAGGATAGTAGAATACGCAAGATAATCCTTTTGCAAATTCAGGATAAATAAAATTAAAGAAAAAATAAATGACAAAAGAAGAATTAATAGAAGTAATATCACAAAAAATAGGTTTCTCTAAAAAACAGGCAGGGGAGACTCTTAATGTGATTTTGGATGAAATAATAAAAACCCTGTCACAGGGAAAAGAAATACAGTTCCCGGGATTCGGGAAATTCCTGGTTATTCAAAGAAAGGAAAGAATGGGAATTAATCCGAAAACAAAAGAGAAGATAAAAATCCTGGCAATGAAAGTTCCTAAATTCAGAGCGGGAAAAATTCTAAAAGAAGCAGTAAAATAGCAATTAAGAAACTGTCCGCCTTTACGGCGGGCAGTTTTATTTGGAGCGGGTAAGGGGAGTCGAACCCCTGTCACGACTTTGGAAAAGTCGGGTAATACCGTTATACGATACCCGCAAGTATATAATTTCTATGTCGGGGTGCTGGGAATCGAACCCAGACCGCATGCTCCCAAAGCATACATACTACCATTATACGACACCCCGTAAGCCTGATAATCTCCCCGGTTTTACAAATCTAATTCTAATACAATTTTCCACATATTTCAATCAGGTGCAAGTTTTGTTTCATTCAGGAGTCTGTGATAAAATAAACAAATGAATTTCAAAGAAACAATAGAAGAACTGAATGTATCCGCTTTTTGCAGGAAGTATAATCTTTCTTTATGGCAATGCCCCCAATTTCTTTTTATAATAATGGGCATTATTGTGATTATTTCTTCCCTTAGTTTTTATTTCATCGGAAACCGTTATGTTGAAGACCCTCTTGAAGTTGCTTTTCTTGTTTTACTGATTTCACTCGGACTGCTGATAATCGGAACTATTATTACCAAAAGCTTTGAAAAAGTGGCGGAAGCATCAAGGCTAAAAAGCGAATTTATTAATATAGTATCCCATCAATTAAGGGCCCCTCTTTCCAATCTTCAATGGACATTGGAGTTGATAATGTCAGGGCGCGTGGGAACCATTGAAAAAAAACAAACAGAATATTTCCTCATTTTAAAGGAAAACAGCGCCAGGATGCAGGAGCTGGTCGGCAATCTGCTTATTGTGGCAAGAATAGAAGGACAGAAGCTACTTTTCAAAAATGAGTTTTTTCCTTTAAAACAGGCCGTAAACGATCTGATTAAAGAATTTGAACCTTATGCCACTGCATCCAATGTAAAAGTAATCATTGAAGCGCCGGATGATCTGCCGCAGGTTTACGGAGATTCATATCAAATAAAGCTGGCAGTAGAAAATCTTCTGGATAATGCGGTGAGATATATTAAAGACCAAGGGGAAGTAAAAATCAGTATAAAGAAAGAAAAAGATTATGTGTACGTTGAAGTAAGCGATAATGGCGTGGGAATACCAGAAAATGATAAAAAATATATTTTCCAAAAATTCTTCAGATCAGAGAATGCTTTAAAGAATAAGACACAGGGATCAGGACTCGGCCTTTATATAGTCAAATCAATCATTGTGAAGTCTTTAGGGCAAATAGGATTTTTTTCGGAAGAAGGTAAAGGTACTACATTCTGGTTTACCTTGCCAATAAATAAATTTAAAAAATAAAAGGAATTTGCGGCAGTTTTTCGACAGAGCCTAGGGTAAAGCGGAAAATTTCTGCTAATTTCAAAAAATTCAATGCCAAAAAAAATATTATTCATTGAAGATGAAACTGCTCTTCAAAAGACTCTCGGGGAGGTTTTAATACAGGAAGGATATGAAGTAATCAGTGCTTTGGACGGGGAAACAGGAATGGAATTAGCGGAAACTAAAAATCCCGATTTAATTCTGCTTGATTTGATTTTGCCGAAATTGAACGGATTTGAAGTGCTGGAAAAATTAAAGGAAAATCCTGCAACAAAAAATATTCCCGTAATAATACTCACCAATCTTGAGAAAATGGAAGATATTGGGAAGGCGATGGAACTTGGAGCAAAGTCATATTTAGTAAAATCCAACTACAGTTTGGAAGAGGTTTTGAAAAAAATTAAAGAAATAATAGAAAATTAAAAATGCGAGTGGAAAAAGGACAACTTAAAGCGTTTTTACTGGACGCAGGCTTGGTTAAAGAAGATCAATTTGAGAAAGCCATGCAGAAAGCCGAGAAAACCAAGCAAAAGGTTGACGATGTTTTAGTTTTAGAAGGGATAATAACCCAGGAAGAACTGATAAAACTTAATGCATATATTCTTGGCATACCTTTCGTTAATTTAGAGAAAGAAATTATTCTCCCTGAAATATTAAAAATTATTCCAGAGCCCATCGCTAGATCTCATAATATAGTTTCATTTAGAAAAGAGGGAAGCAATCTTGAAGTAGCAATGTTGGATCCGGAAGATTTAGGAACAATAGATTTTATCAAAAAAAAATCTAATCTGAAGATTTTACCGCGCCTTACCACTCCCGAATCAATAAAAAATGTCCTTAAGCAATACGGAAAATCCTTAGAAGCCGAATTTGGAGAAATGATAAAACAGGAAGCGGGAGGAATAAAATCTTTAAAGGATGAAGAAAAAACAGAGGGAATAGGGATTGCGGAAGAGGATCTTCAAAAAGTGGCGGAAGAACTGCCGGTAATAAGGATAGTAGATACTCTTTTAAAACATGCAATATTGGAACGGTCTTCCGATATTCATATTGAACCTACTGAAAAAGAAGTGGTAGTCCGCTACAGGATAGATGGTGTTTTAAGGGATGCTATGGTTTTACCCAAGGAAGCCGCACAAGGTATAGTGGCCAGGATAAAAGTGCTTTCTAATCTGAAATTGGACGAGCATCGTCTTCCCCAGGACGGAAGGTTTAAAATAGAATCTGAAGATTATAAATATTCAGCCAGGGTTTCCATTCTTCCTGTTTTTGATGGAGAAAAAGTGGTAATGAGGCTATTGGCTGAAACTTCTAATGCCTATACTTTAGAGCAATTGGGCTTAAGAGGCAGCGCCATGGAGAGATCCCAGGAAAATTTAAAAAAACCGGTTGGAATGATTCTCATAACTGGGCCTACCGGATCAGGTAAAACCACCACTTTATATTCGATGATGGAAATTTTAAATATTCCTGAAGTAAATATATCCACCATTGAAGACCCTATTGAATATAGGATGCCCAGGATAAATCAAACTCAGGTTAATTCCAAGATCGGCATGACCTTTGCCAGTGGCTTAAGGTCTTTAGTTAGACAAGACCCCGATGTGATCATGGTCGGAGAAATAAGAGACAACGAAACAGCAAGCCTGGCTATCAACGCTGCTCTTACTGGCCATCTTGTTTTATCAACTATTCATACAACAAGCGCTTCCGGCGCCATACCCCGTTTAATTGATATGAAAGTGGAGCCGTTTCTTATTGCTTCAACTTTAAATCTGATTCTAGCCCAGAGACTCATTAGACGTTTTGCCGGAGAAACGGAAAAATATAATTTAAGCAAAGCGGAAATAAAGCATTTGGAAAAATCCTGCGATCTTAACAATATTTTGAAGATGCTGAAAGAAGAAAAGATAGTAAAGCCAAAAGACACTATTGAAGACATAGTTTTCCACCGGCCGAAGCCCACAAAAGAATATCTTGATGGATATAAAGGGCGAGTTGGAATTTACGAAGTGTTACCGGTGACAGAAACAATTAAGGATCTTATTGTGAAGGAAGCGACTTCAGATCAGATTCAGGCGCAGGCGAGAAAAGAGGGAATGATTACTATGCTGGAAGACGGTTTTATTAAGGCCGCGCAAGGAGTCACTTCAATAGAAGAAGTATTGAGGGCAATAATGGAATAGAAAATAAAGGGAATTTATGGAAATTTATTCTGCAAAGAAAGAGAAAAAGTATTGCAGAAGATTTCCAAAAGTTTTTAAAAAATATACCAATTTTTTCTTACATAGCAAGTTCTCAGAAAGGAGAGGAAGTTAAGGGCAAAAGAGATTCAAAAGATCAATATGATCTTGCAAAAAGCCTCCATAAGGAAGGCTATATTCTGATTTCCGCCAGTGAGGCAAATAAAAACCACCCAAAAGCATATTCTCTGTCTCTACCCGGCTTCGGTATTCCTTTGTCTGAAAAAATAATGTTCACTAGGAATCTTCAGGTAATGGTTTCTGCCGGAATCGCTCTGCCAAGGTCATTAAAAACATTGTCCGGCCAGACGAAAAATGAGAAATTCAAGGACGCTCTGAATAAAATTTCAGATAAAGTCGTCAAAGGTAACAGCTTCTCCGAATCACTGAAAGACCACTCGGATATTTTTCCCGAATTTTTTTACAGCATGGTCAAGGTTGGGGAAGAATCGGGAACACTGGAAGACGTGTTGAAAAATCTTATAAATCAGATGGAGAAAGAATACGCATTAAAAGCGAAAATAATAGGAGCCTTGATTTATCCTTCGGTCATAATATCAGCCATGGTGGGAATTGGAATTCTGATGATGGTGATGGTTGTGCCGACTTTAGCAAAAACATTTGAAGAATTAGGGGTAGAATTGCCTTTTACCACCCGTATAATTATAGGAACGGCTGAGTTTATTACCGAAAGATGGTATGTGTTTATTGGTTTATTAGGAGGATTCGGCTTTCTGTTTTATTCCTTAATGAAAACAAATAAAGGAAGAAAATATTTTGACAGAATTTCACTTAAACTTCCTGTAGTATCAGATTTGATAAAAAAAACCAATACAGCAGGAATAATAAGGACTCTCTCAGCCTTAATAGCTTCAGGCATTCCTATAGTGCGGGCATTGGAAATTATTTCTGCAACCGTCAGTAATTCAGCTTTTAAAAATACATTAATTGAAGCAATAGAGAAAGTAAGGAAAGGGGAAAAACTGTCCGATTCTTTAAGTTCCTACACCGATCTTTATCCTCAAACAGTCATTCAGATGATGGAAGTAGGGGAAGAAACTGGACAGACTGCCGAGATTCTTGAAAAGCTGGCCACTTTTTATGAAGATGAAGTGTCAAGATCAACGCAAAATCTTACGGC
>JAUSNC010000032.1 GCA_030645645.1 Candidatus Parcubacteria bacterium | reverse complement strand
TTCTTCATTTCCTTATCTCCAATCACCAGAAGGTAGGGAATTTTTTGCAATTCTCCCTCTCTTATTTTCTTTGAAATAGTGTCGTTTTCGTCTTTTATTTTAACTCTGAAGCCGGCTTCCTGCAATTCCTTTCCTATTTCCTTTGCATATTTCTCATGATTTAATCCTATAGGTATAACCCATAGTTGTTCAGGAGAAAGCCAGAGAGGCAGGGCTCCGGCGTAATATTCAATTAAAAAGGCCATTGTTCTTTCAATTGAGCCTATAGAAGAACGGTGAATTATAATAGGCTCTTTTTTGGCATTATCTTTATCAATATAGCAAAGATTGAATCTTTTTGGTCCAACAAAGTCATACTGGACCGTAAAAGCAGTTTCTTCTTTTCCGGCAAAGTTTTTCATTTGGATATCTATTTTTGGTCCGTAAAAAGCCGCATCTCCCTCCGTTTCAAAGAAAATCGCCTTTCTTTTCTTTAAAACATTCCGTAAAACATTTTCGGCAGAATCCCAGGCCGCGTCATCCTTAAAATATTTCTTCTCATTTTTTCGGTCGCCAAGCGATAATCGGTAGCGGTAATTTAATCCTATTTTCAGGCTGAATATTGAAGCAAAATATTCTATCAGATCAAGAGCGTTATTTATTTCGTCATTAGCCTGGCTTACTTGGCAGATTATATGTGCATCAGCTAGACAGAATAACCTCGCCCTTATTAGTCCTGTAAGTTCTCCAGATTTTTCATAACGGAATTGTTTTGCAAGTTCGGCAATTTTAAAGGGCAGTTCGCGGTATGATCTCTGCTGGCTTGAATAGATTTGGTAGTGGTGAGGACAAGTCATAGGCCGTAAAATCAGTTCTTCCTCGTCCACCTTCATTATTGGGTACATTGTATCCTTATAATAAGGGTAGTGGCCGGATGTCTTATATAATTCCACTTTTGCCAATTCGGGAGTATAGACATGCTTATAGCCCCTCTTTATTTCTTCGTCAACAACGAATTGTTCCAGCTCCCGCCTGATTATTGAACCTTTTTCAGTAAATAAAGGAAGTCCTTTTCCAACCAGATCGGAAAAAATAAACAAATCAAGGTTTTTGCCGATTATACGATGATCTCTTTTTTCCGCTTCTGCCTGCTGGAGAATAAATTCATCCAGCTCTTTATTAGTTTCAAAAGCAAGACCGTAGACTCTCTGGAGCATAGGGCGTTTTTCATCGCCTTTCCAATAGGCTCCGGCAATCTTTGTCAGTTTAAAAGCATCAACCGGGATTTCTTTAGTTGAAACCACATGGGGGCCTTTGCAAAGATCTGTAAATAATATTTTCCCCTGGGGCAATACGGTTTTATATACGCTTATTTCGTTTTCCGGAATTTCCTTTATTAATTCTAGTTTATAAGGCTGGCTTTCAAATAGTTTTTCCGCTTCAGTTTTTGATACGTTTTCTTTTTTAAAAGACAAGCTCTGTTTGATCATTTCCTTCATTCTCTTCTCAATCCTTGGCAGATCTGTGGGAGTTAATGGTCTCGGCAGTTCAAAGTCGTAATAAAAGCCGTTTTCAATAGAAGGACCCATGCCAAAAACGGCCTCCGGAAACATATTCTGCACCGCGGCCGCTAAAATATGGGCTAAAGAATGCCGTACTGTTTCAGTTTTCATATTTGCTTATTTTACCTCAAAAAAGGAATTTTTGGAAGCGTGTTTTTCCCTATTAAAACAGAGGCTTCAGCCCCATTTCATACTTAATCAGGCTTCCAGGATTTCTTCTATTTGTTCGCAGATAATTTTCGGTACATTATCTTTCTGGTCAAGCCTGCCGGTTACAAAAACAACCTTATTCTCCTGGAAAATAACGGGATTTCTTTCAATTAGCGAAGGGAAGACAACCACCTCAACCTTGGAATTCATATCTTCAACTTTCATAAAAAGCATCGGCAGGCCTCTTTTTGTTATTATTTTTTTAATGCCGGAAATAATTCCGCCGATTCTCACTGAAGTTTTGGCGGGGAATTTCGGCGATTCAAAATTAATAAGGCTGTTTATTGATATTGCTTTTTGTTCCAGAATTTTTTTGAAGTTCTGGAGCGGATGTCCGGAAATATAAAGACCCAACAGTTCTTTTTCCCAATTAAGTTTTTCCTGCATAGTTGCAGGTTCGGCTTTCTGAAGTTCAAACTTAGGTCCTACGTCCATTCCGTCAAAAAGCCCCTTTTGCCCGTTAATCTTCTCTCTCTGAGTTTCTTTTGACCATTCCAGTAAATGTTCAAGATTAATTAGGCATTGGTTTCTTTCAGCCATTTTATCAAAGGCGCCTGCCCTGATCATGCTTTCTAACGATTTTTTATTCAGATCTCTTGAATTCACCCTTAAAACAAAATCCTGGATTGAGCTATAGGGACCATTGGCTTTTCTTTCGTCAATTATGACTCCTGCTATATTTTCCCCCACATTTTTTATTGCCGATAATCCGAAGCGTATTTGGCCGGTCTTCGGAACAACGCTGAAATT
>JAUSNC010000029.1 GCA_030645645.1 Candidatus Parcubacteria bacterium | reverse complement strand
GCCGTCTTTCGCCAAAAAATCCACGCTGTAATACTCTCCCGGCAAATATTCGGTCAGTAAAACTTCCGGAAACTTCTCCAATAATTTCAGATTGCGCAAGGCGTCGTCAAAATTAAAATAGAGCGATCCCGGCTTTTCATTAAATATGAAACTCATGGCATTATTGCCTGTTAAAATTCTTACTCCCCGCCCGCCTCTTCCCAGCGCTTGTTTCATCATGATGTCCTTTTCGGGAAAGCCCAATTTGGCGGCTGCTTCTTTGAATTCGTTTTCCGATTTTACTGCGAAAAACTGCGGATATGGAAGATTATTTTCTTTTAAAATAGTATAGGCTTTAATTTTATTAAAGGCAGATTCAATAATTTCATAATCGGAAATGGCTATCTTTATTCCTTCTTTTTCAAAAAGCTTTTTTTCTTTTGCCAGAACCAGGCCTTCTTCGTGGGAGGCCGGAAATATAACATCTACTTTTTCTTTCTTACAAATTGACAATATAGTCTCAATGTATTTTGGATCACCGCCAAAAGGAACCTTGTAATAGACGTCTGAAAGATATCTGCCTATGCAGTCATCTCTTCCGTCAACGCCGATTATACGGATAGGCCTTTTATCGGGATTTTCTTTTAAACTGCCTATCTGGCTCGGACTATCAAGCGCTCCTACGCAGGTTATTAAAACCGTGCATTGATTATTCATTTTTTAAAGATTTTATTTTTTAAAATTTGATAAATCTCGCCGAATTCTTCTAATTTATGAACATCTGAACCTATATTTATTTTTGTTCCGTGCTTTTCGCATAATTTCAATATAATTTCAAAATAATCGGTGAGATAATGGGAATTGAAGTCAAAAGCCAAATCGTTTGCCGCCATTTTTTTTATTATCCTTTCCATATATTCGGCTGGCACCGATTTTGAATAATATTTAAGATAAACTGCGAAAGGATGGCCTATCACTTTTATGCCGGAATTTTTGGCGTTTTCAATCAATTTCAAAGTGCATTTTAAATCCATTTCCAGGGCCTCTTTGTATTCCAATTCCTCAAATTCGTAAAACCGGTTGCCTGGCCCTTCTTTGCAGTAGGCATGCACTGAACCTATAGGAATTTCGGCTTGAGAAATTTGTTCTTCAGTGGCGTCTATTTCGCCGTCAAGATTAATCAATTTTGCCTCAAGCCCGGTAAGTATAATTAATTTATCCTTATATATTTCCTTTAATTCCCTTATTTCTTTTATAAAATATTTATACCAATCAGAATTCTTCCTGACATGTTCAGTAAAAGCTACGCGCCAAGCCTTTTTTTCTATGGCGCAATTTATAATTTCCCTCGGAGAATTGTCTCCATCGGAAAAATTAGTGTGAAGATGCTGTTCAATTAAGGGCAAATCCTTGATTTCCCCGGCGTTAAAAAATAATTTGTCTTTATCTATATTCATATTATAACTTCCTCCCAAATCCTTAAAACTTTTATGTTTTTAAATTGCTTTTCTTCTTTGCTGATCGGAATGTTAAAAAAAGATTTGACGGCAAGCAAGGCCATATTGAAGCCGGCTTTCATATCTAATCCCAGTCCACCGGGTAATCTTGGATTTATTTCTATAAAATATCCATTGATGAACTGCATATTTGCGGGACCTATCAATCTCATTGCCTTTGCGATTTTTTGAGCGAACCCTAAAAGCTTTTTATCCTTAGTGATTTCCGCTTTAGTGCAGATTCCTGCTTTTGCGGCCAATCTTTTGCGAACGACTCCGGCAATAATTTTTGAGGAATTATCTAAAACGATATCCACTGAATACTCTGGTCCTTGAATGAATTTTTGGAAAATAACACCCTCCTTTGCCCTGTAATAATCCATATCTTTCTTATCCCTTATTATGGCCATGTTTTCCGATCCTCCGCCTCGCCTGTTTTTCATTATCAGGGGAAAAATCGGATTCTCGGGCAACTCATCCGCTAAATAAAATTCTGGAATTTTTACTCCCAAATCCGAGACATATTTATTGCAAGCTACCTTATCGTCGGCCAATTTTACGGCTTTATAATCCGGCAAAAGAATTCCAGTCCCGATTTCTTCAAAATCCCTGCGTTCTTTGGCTAAAAGAAGCAATTCTTCATCATTACTGCAAGGCACGATCAAATCTATCTTATTCCTTTTGCATATTTTCAAAAGTTCCCGTTTGTAATTAACCCAGTCTAAAATAGCGGGAACTTTATAAAATCTATTTTTAAGGATTTTCTTGGCATAGCAAAATTTATCCATATCAACTCCATAAATACCGGCAATCTTGTCCAGATTGTACTTAATGGCATTTTGAGCCGCCGTCGTTCCTGCATTTGTGAAAAGTACTTTTTTGTTAATTTTCCCGTTGTTTATTGCCATATTTAGATGGGTTTATCAATTACTTATTATACATATCCGAATAAAAAAAGCCAACCTTGGAAGATTGGCTAATTTTACCTTTTTTGAAGTTATTTTGCGGATATGTCAGTCCATTGCACGGACTCATTGGCTTTGATATCCTGCGCTGCCTTTGAACCGAGGACTTTGGGCCAATTTTTCGCTTCAATCCCCTGTTCTTTCTTTCCCGGTCTGAATATATCTATATTTTCTTCAGTAAGATTTTCACCTGCAATTATGTCTTTAGTGGCAAATATGCATTGATGGGTAAAATCGCGAAGCTCTTTTTCAATATCCGTAACAAATTTCTTATCGCTTCCCATCATTATTTCTATGGTTTTTTGGATTTCTGCTTCTTCTTTGCCGGTGAATAATTGGAGTTGTTTCTTGGCAATAAGCAATTTTTCTTCTTCATTATTCCCTTTTTCTATTTCTCTTATTCCTACGACCATATTTTCCAATTCATCCGGCTCAATTGCAAAGGTATGATCCGGCCCTTCCTGATTCCTGTCTAAGGTGAAATGTTTCTCAATCACTTTTGCGCCTAATGCAACGGCTGTAAAGGGGGCGAAATAAGGATCCTGGGAATGATCTGACAATCCTGCCGGCACGTCAAATGTCGATTCCAGTGTTTTAATGACTTTCAAATTGGTAAATTCCAATGGGGCGGGATATTTTGCCACACACTGGAGAAGAACTATATTTTCATTCCCCTCCTCTCTTATCCATTCCACGGATTCCCTTACTTCCTCCATAGTTGAAGCTCCAGTGGATAAGAGTATGGGTTTACCGGTTTTTGCCATAGTCTTAATCATCGTATACTTGCTCATTTCGTAGGAAGTAACTTTAAATGCCGGTACCCCTATAGAATTCAGGTATGTAGCCAAGTCGGCCTGGACGGTGGAACAAAGGTACATTATTCCTATTTCATTGCAAATTTTCTGCAATGTTTTATGGGTTTCATCGGGTACTTCGTGCTGTTTGACCAGCTCGTTTATAAACACGGGTTTGCCTCTCATCTTTTCCAAATAGTCCACC
>JAUSNC010000027.1 GCA_030645645.1 Candidatus Parcubacteria bacterium | reverse complement strand
ACTAACCTGATTTAGCGTGATAACGAATAGAGCTAAAATTTTTTGTCTAATATTATCTGCCGTATTAGGGATGGGATTATTAATATTTTTCCATCCGTTTTACGTTTTTGGACAAACAGGATCAACGGGGTCAATAGGTCTCAGTATCTCACCTCTGACTTTTGAATTGACCGCCAATCCAGGAAATACCATTACAAACAAGCTTCGGGTATATAACCCTTCAAATAGCTCGGTCGCCGTTAGTATGGAAGTGGAGGATTTTACGGTATCAGGAGAAGAGGGAGAAATAAAAGTGGCACCATCGGAAACAGAAACCTATTCCTTGGCCAATTGGATTAATATAGATCCTAAGAGTTTTGTTTTAGGACCAAAGGAGCAGGCTTTTGTTGATTTTACTATTAATATTCCAAAAGGCGCTGAACCCGGCGGCCATTACGGTTCAATTTTAGCGGAAACTAAGGGAATAATCGGAGAGGGAATGACAGGATTAGCCGTTACTCCAAAAATTGGCGCATTGGTGTTATTGATGGTTTCAGGAAAAGTTAATGAAGATTTATCGGTTGAAGAATTTTCTGCTCCCAGTTTTTCCGAATACGGCCCGATAAACTTCAGTATTAGGTTTAAAAATAACGGATCAGTCCATGTGAGGCCAAAAGGGTTTATCAGTATCACCGACTGGCAAGGCAAAAAAGTTATTGATATTCCCTTCGCTCAAAAAAATGTCATCCCCGAGGCTGTCAGAAAAATAGATGCTATTTTTGACAAACAATGGCTGATCGGAAGATATACAGCCACTTTAGTAGGTAATTACGGCACATCTAATTATCCAATAGAAGCGCGAGTTTTGAATTTTTGGGTTTTCCCCTGGAAAATATTTCTTGGTATAATTTTAACTTTATCTGCAGTTATATTTTTTCTCTTCAGAACAAGAAAAAGATGGACATTAGCGCTGAAAATTCTAATTAAGGGAGATCGTGCAAAATAGGGAGAGTAATGCAGATTCTCCAATCATTTCGGCGAAATTAATCAGTTATTAGGTTTTGCCCGCCTAATAATCAGGAACTAAATTTAAAAGAAATCAGTGAAATTTGATGAAGATTTACAGGTCATTTTTATTAATTTCAATATTTATTCTGGGGCTGGTAGCAGCCCCAGATTTCATATACGGACTGTCCTGTACTCTAGACAGCGATTGTCCAACCAATCAGGTCTGCCGAAGTACTATCTGTATTTTTGAGAGTGGAACCGGCTTTTCTGTAAGAATCGGGCCAATTGAGGAAGAAGAAGCGCCATCTACGCCGTCTTCTTCGCCAAGTCCCGCTCCCGCGGCAGTAATTTTTCAAGGTAAGGCTTTTCCGTCAGCTTTTATCACTATATTGAAGGATAATTACGTGGCGGCAACATTTTTAGCTGATAGTAAAGGGACTTTTTATAAAAATTTAATAGGACTTCCGGCAGGAATGTATAGTTTTGGAATCAGAGCCCAGGATTCCGAAGGAAGAGATTCGGTTACTTTAAATTTTAAAACAGAGCTCATCAACGGTTTTACTGTAGATATCTCCGGTATTTTTATTCCTCCGACTATTTCCGTTTCTTCCAGTAATATTAAAAAAGGGGAGTCAGTTGATATTTTAGGCCAGGTTTTTGACGGAAGCGACGTCAACGCGTTTATTTTTCCGGAAGGAATATTTGTAAAAGCGGAGAACCTGATTTTTGGCAGATGGCTTCTAAAATTAGATACCGGTCAGTTAGCCGAGGGAGAGCATAATGTAAGGGCAAAAGCGTTTTTTAACGGGGAACAAAGCTTATTTTCCGAAAGCGTTTCTTTCTTTGTTTCTCCTTCAGGCGAGCCTGCGCCGACGCCGACATCAACTGAACCTTTGGCCTGTAAAGGCGCAGATCTGAATTCCAACGGAAAAGTTGATTTGGTTGATTTTAGTATTTTGCTTTATTTCTGGGGGCAGAATCAGCCGGCTAATGCTTGTGCCGATATGAATGCTGACGGCGTTGTTGATATCATTGACTTCAGTATTATGATGTATTATTGGACAGAATAATTATGGAAAAAATCAATAAAAAAAGCACATATAGAAAATCAGCAATCACATTATTACTGTTTATTTCCTGTTTTCTATTCCTTGCGCAGGCAGCAGATGCTTCAACTCTATATCTTATGCCTCAATCCCAGACCGTATATCAGGGCGATACGTTTATAGCTGATGTGAGATTGGACACTGAAGGAAAAGAGATAAACGCCCTTGATATCAGTTTGGATTTTTCCACCGATCGGCTGGAAGTTATTGATTTTTCCAAAGGAAATTCAATTTTAAATTTTTGGGTATATGAACCATCTGTTATAGACGGTAAAATTAACTTTATCGGAGGCACACCGGGCGGTTTTAAAGGCGATGGCCTAATAGCCCGTATTACATTTTTAAATAAAGAGATTGGCAAAACCAATATTGTTTTCCGGGAAGATTCCAAGATTTTGTTAAATAACGGTAAAGGTACGGAAGATCAGATTGATTTTTTACCGGCGGATTACGAAATTATAGAAAAACCGCTGAATTTACCGGAAATTTCTTCATCATCCCATCCTGATCAGAATAAATGGTATAAAACCAATAATTTTTATCTCAATTGGAAA
>JAUSNC010000024.1 GCA_030645645.1 Candidatus Parcubacteria bacterium | reverse complement strand
ATTCCATAAACCCTTCGCCTAATCTATTAATCAAATAAGGCACATTCCCCTTTATTAAATAAGCTTTCTTGCATTTTTCGCAGAAAAAATTATCTTCCTCAAAACGCAAGGCGCTATGGCATTCGGGACAAACTAAATTTTTTAATATTTTATTTTCCATTAAAGGACTTCGTAAATTTTTATCCCTTTCTCTTGATATGTTTCCTTCAAAAATTGATATTTGTCAAAATCCCAGCCAGGGTTTGAATCCGTATCCCAGACTGCATAATTTACTCCGTATTTTTTCCAATAATCTCTCAAAAATTCGTCATCTGGAACCAGAAGCGAATCTCGGTATTTTTCCGCAATTGATAAAATAACTTCATCCGAAATGCCGCTGTAATCTCCAGTAGATTGACGGTATTTTTCTGCATAGATAAAAGAGGAAATATTTGATCTGTCCTTTAAAAATGTTTTTTCCACATCTTCCGTTTTAAGTCCAGTTAATCGATAGAATAAAAACAGATTATTGGTCAAACGATCTTCCGAAGCCGCAAGAGAAAACTTTGCAGTAGAATGGCTGAAAACATACAAAGAGGTGTAGGTTACGATAAAATGAGAAATATCATTATTGGCAAAAACTATTTCCTCTTTTTCTGAATTATCGTCAAGCCAAGCCATAATCGGGCCGTACCTTTGCTGATAAATGCTGTTTTCCCTGTTCGCGCTATAAGAAGCCTTCTGTATAAATAATCCCGCATAAATACTGGCTAGTATCAATACTACGGCAAAGAATTTTTTAGATACGCTAAAATTAAGTCTTTTCAGCCAATAAAAAAATATGATCAATAAGACGATTATCGCCAAGGGCGTATGGAAATACCAATGGTAATGGGCATTGATCAGGGTTTTACCTGTCAGTAATTGCTGATTGAGAACAATAAAAGGGGTTAATAATAGAGCCAGAAAAAACCAGAATCTCTCCCGTTGTTCTTTAGGAAAAAACATCAGAAAAGCGATAAAGAGCAAAGGTATTAAGAATCCGAGAGTCGGAACGCGCGACTCAGTCAGACCGAACCTCTGACTGGCTTGCAGAAAATTGGGATGGAGAGTAGCTTCGTAAAAATTGATGAAATAAGGAATTGAAATAATAAGTCCGATAATTATTATTATTCCCACCTGTTTTAAATTTTGCCATTTCTTTTGGAATAAAAAAATAATAAAAAGAATTCCCAAAAAGACATAAAGGAAGGTCCAATTATAAAAATAGATATAAAACGAAAGACCGAGGATAATGGCGCTTAAAATTCCCCATCGCCATTGCTTTCTTTCAAGAAAAAGCCAAAACGCCAAAAGAAATCCAAAAAAGAAAATTGCACTTATAGACGGAACAACCGGACGCGCAAAATTCAAAAAATCGAGCTGCGGACTGACGCCCGCTAATAGATTAAATATTCCAGCTCTGCTCAAAAGATTGCTTCCAAGAATAACCATTGATGCTCCGGCAAGAGCTGTAAGCTTTTCTTTTGAAACAGCCAAAACAAAACCATAAATGATCAGGAAAGAAAGAAAAGGAAAGAAAAAACGGGATACCAAAACGGTATTTTTGAAATCCAGAAATAAAATCTTTCCTAATATCGCTTCAATCGCAGGTCCCAACGGTTGGAAAAGATAAGGATCGTCTTTCCCTTCTTTAAAATACGGATTACTTGAGGAAAAATGGCCGTCCTGAACCTCTCTGACTTGAGCCAGATAAGCACCTTCGTCCCCCACCGCCATAATATCAATGCCTCCATATGCTTCGCCGGCATCATAACGTAAATAGGCCTGGGGGAAGGAAATTATAACGGCGGATAATAATGCTAGGACAATCGCCCATTTATGGCTTTTTAATAATTCTATTATTCTCATATTTTAAATTTTACCACGTATCTGATAGGTAAAAACCAAAAAGGAACTGCTTTTACTTTTTTAATTATTAATTTTCCTTTTGTATATTTTTCTAGTAAATTCATATTAAAGCTATGAAGATGCCATTCTTCGTCCATCTTTTTTGAACTATTTGGAAATAAATTAAAAAAGATTCTTAATTTCAGGAAAATTCCTTTTAACCTATTAATTAATTTTTCATTGGGAATAGATATCACAATTACAGAATCTTTATGCGCTATTTTCAAAATTTCATCTATTACTTTTCCGGGATTCTGGACGTGTTCCAGTACTTCGCTGCAAATAATCTTGTCGAATTTCTTATTTTTGACAGCTTGAGGTAAATCTTCAATATTACCTTTTATCAAAACGGCATTTCTTTTTTGAAGCCGTTTTTCGGCTTTTTTCAGAAGCGTTTCAGATATATCTACCCCAGTCAGATTTCCCCAAGGAATTTTTTCCAGAATATGCCCTGCCCCGCAACCCAATTCTATAATCCGATCCCCTTCCTGTGTCTGTATTAAATTTACTATTTGTTTTATTCTTTTTTCTTCAATGAAACGGACTATTAAACTTGATTTATAATATTCTTCAATATCATATTTTTTAATATAATTTTCGTTCCATTTTTCAAAATTTTTTATTGTTTGCATAATATTAATCGGCTTTGTAGCCGTAAACGGTCCAGCTGTTCTGATTGCACCGGCTGATTCCGATATCTTTTAGATTATGTTCACTTAAAAGCTGATAAGCTTCTTCTTTTTTGTAATAATTGGCGATTGTAGGAAGTAATTGGTCAAAGATTATGGAATGAAGATGAGAAAAGCTGAATCCGGAAATCTGCTTGAAATAAGGAGATTTTTGGGGAAAGATTTTCAGATATGTCCAAAGAGGAATGCTTAAAAAATAAGTCAGAAAATGCAGAATCGGAAGCGGCAATTTACTGGTAAAATTAATCCTGATCGGATTAAGCCACCGCACTATCAGTTCGTTGCCCTCATATCCGTAAACCCAGATAAGAATCAGGCCTCCAGGCTTTAATGCCCTGATCATATTTTTTATGGCAAGACCGGGATTTTTTAAATGATGAATAACTCCTATTGAAAACGTAATATCAAATTCATTTTGCCATGAAATTTCGGAAATATTCTTAAATTCCACTTTGGCATTGGGATAGCCGGCTAAATTCTTCTTTGCGGCTTCAACGCTTCTTTTATCAAAATCAAAAGCAATTAATTCCCTAGCTCCGTATTTTAAGGCCCAAAAAGCATTGCGACCCATACCGCATCCTGCATCTAAAACCTTTTTATCTTTAAAAATTTCGGGAGCGAAAGGCGTTATCCATTTTTGAAATTGATTCTCGTAATTTGAATTAATTTCCTTGTATTTTTGCCATTCGTAGCCGAAGCGTTCTTCTGAAGCCATAAATTATTTTCCCCATTTTTCCAGCCACATTTCAAAGGCCATCAAAGTCCAAAGCAGTTTCCTGTTGTCTTTGCGGCCAGAAAGATGATCTTTCAATAGCAGGTTTACAAATGAGGGATTAAAAATATTTTCTCTCTTTATCTTATTAGAATCAAGGAGTCCTCTAGTAAAATCTTTCAGATCATTTCTTATCCAGCTCGCAATCGGAATGCCAAATCCTTTCTTTGAACGATAAACTATAGATTTTGGAATTTTATTTTCCATTAACTTCTTAAATATGTATTTGGTCGTAAACCCCCGCAGTTTGAACTTATTAGGAATGCAATTTACGAATTCAACTAATTCATGATCCAACAGGGGCGCCCTTACTTCCAAACCTACGGCCATGCTTACTCTGTCGGTTTTCATTAAAATATCTTCCTGTAGATA
>JAUSNC010000020.1 GCA_030645645.1 Candidatus Parcubacteria bacterium | reverse complement strand
TATTTTGAAATTTCCAATACCCTCTCTCTCCTGGCGGCTGGCACGATAATCTTCTGGCCTTACTTTTTTATCTATGCCACTTTAATTCTTACTGAAACACTTCTTATTTTTTTACTGGCTGCTTCTTTATTTTTCTTATTGGAATTCCAAAAAAGCCTTAAAAATAGGGATATAATCATATCAGGGCTGTTTTTCGGACTGCTTTTACTGGTAAAACCCCTGCCTATTCTCTTTCCCGTATGGCTTATAATTTTATTATGGTTTTTCAAGAGAAACAACATTCTTTCCGCCAGACGGCTTTCGCTGTTTTTTATCGTAATTCTCCTGGTTGTTTCTCCTTGGATAATAAGGAATTTTATACAATTCAGAACCATTATTCCTATAACAGATGGGGGTAAAGGCGGGCCGATGCCGATTTACAACGAGATGCTTTCAAGAGCTTTCGTCACTCTTGATTATACAGAAGGAAGCACGGCCTTAGAACCCGGTGAAGCGACCGCCAAAATACTGCTCATTTCAAAAATAAAAAATATATATCTTTTTTGGAATCCGGGAGCAGGCGGAGAAAATGCCCGGGAATTAGTGCAAAAATATCCTCTTCTGGAAATCCTATTTTCGGCCTATAAAATCGTTTTCTTTGCGATAGTTTTTCTGGCTTTCTTATCTTTGAGATATTTCAAACAAAAAGAAGTATTCTTGCTCTGGACCATAATTTTTTATTTTTGGGCCTTGCATATATTCTTATATCCTTATCCCCGCTATACCCTTCCAATCATGCCTTTTATTATAGTGCTGGCTCTCTTTACGCTAAATAACTTTTTGTCAAAATATTCACAAAAAGCATAAATATCTGAAATCCTCTCATTGCTTCAGGATAAATTCAATTATGCCCCTGGCTCTTTTCTGCCATGTATATTTTTTAGCTTCCCGGTAGGCATTATTGGATATTCTCATAGATAAAGCCTGATCAGCTAAAAGCCGGTTTAATGCCTGGCCGAGTTTTTGAACGTCGTCCGGCGGGACCAAAAGTGAATTATCCTCATTTAAAATTTCTCTTATTGAGGGCAGATCCGAAGCTATAATCGGCCTGTTTGCCGCCATATATTCAAATAATTTCAGAGGAGAAGTCCAATACAGGGAAATATCTTCTTTTGCCGAATTTGGCAAAACTAAGATATCGGCCGCCTTCAGCCAGTAAGGAATCTCTGTGTGGGACTGATGGCCGACTATTTTAATGTTTGAAACAGAGTTTTTACTTTTAAATTCCTTTATATCCTCCTTTGTTCCTCCGATAAAATATATTCCTGCATTTTCGGGAAGATATTCGGCAGAATCAGCTAAAATTTGCACTCCTTTCCATTTATAAAGATGACCAGTATAAACAATTATTTTTTCTTCCTGCGGCAGGTTCAATCTTTTTCGGCATTCTGCCTGCGTTTGTTTTATATCAAATTCGTCCAGATCAACGCCATCAGGCGCCACAAATAATTTATTTTCTTTAATGCCTTTTTCCAGAAAAATCTTTTTGAGTATCGCAGTTATGGCAATAATTCCCTTTAAACGTCGCAGAAAAGGCGCATATAAAAAATACTTTCTGGGCATACTGTGGGATTCCAGAAAAACATTTTTTTTAAATAAAGTCAGTGGTAAAAGAGAAACATCTCTCGTATAAATAATATCTGCTTGATTGAAAATAATATAAAAGGTGGCCGAAATTAGAAACGTCATACTCTCTATCCAAAGACCCAAATGCCCGATATATTTATCTAAGGTGATCAAATCCCAGCAAGGTAAAAATTTAATCTCAAAATTTTCTTTTAGCCCGTAATACTTGAAAACATCCTCTGTAATTGGATTTCTGCGCCTTGGCAGAATTAATTCGGTTTTAAATCCCAAATCGGCGAAAGATTCGGCCATCTTAGTTATCTGGATGCCATGAGCCCTTTCAGTCGGTATTCTGGCGTTTACAATATAAGATATTTTCATTTTTTTAGTATGAAGATATATCCTAAAGGAAACTTTCCCTTCAACGAAGGTTTAACCTTTAAAATAATCTTATCCAATAAGAGACTGATGGCTACTCCAAAAATGCGCAAATATCTGGGAAAAATAAATTCAATTTGCGAATAATGCGCGGTAAAGGGACCTGCTCCCGCATAGCCTATTTTCACTTCACTGAATCCTGCTTTCTTGAAAATCCTTTCAAGGGCTTGCTCCGAATAACGAAAAAAATCTTGGGGGTCAGGATGGATTTTCACCAGAAAAGGCACCGACCCGGCGACTACTCCCCCTTTTTTCAAAATCCTGAACATTTCCCCTGTTAAAAACCGGTGATCATACACGTGTTCAAGGAGATTAAAAGCTAAAAGAGCGTCTATTGAGCCATCTTGGTAAGGCAAATGGTCTTTCTCAAAATCTATTTCATGATTGGGATTGGTTTCTTTATCTATATCCAACCGTACTATTTCCGTATTCTCAAATTTAATAAACCTCAAATAGCTCGCTCCTTGAGGCTTATTATCTTTCCAAAAAAGGGCTCTCCCGCCAAGATCAAGAATTTTTCCCTTCAAAATGATATTTTCTTTTTCTATGGCGAAATTTGCAAGCGACCTTGCCAGGCTCTTTCCGGCTAAAATTTCTTTTATCAGTTTAGTAAACATTTAGGTAAAAATTTTACTGTGCCCCTGGCTATTATATTTTTTCTAAAATAAAAAAGTGGTGATACTGATTCTCAAATGGAATAAAATCTTTTCTGATCTTAAAATTATCAGTAATGATTTTTTTAATTCTGCTTTCAGGATATCCTCTTTTCCCTATTTCCCAATAATGATCACCGTTGAACTTATGGTCTAATGGCAGAAAAAGTTTGAAAGCGAATTTCTTTTCTCTAATAAAAGGAAATTTAAAACTCAATTTAACAGCCGGGCCGAAATGAGGAAGACTTAAAATAAGATATTTTTTTGCCACTCTTTTTAATTCCTTAAGAGCTGGTTCAAATTTTTCAAAATCTAAGTGTTCCAAAACTTCTGCACAAAGCACTACATCAAACGAATCATCTTTTAGAGGTATTTCTAATACATCAGAAACTATATCCGGTCCTAATTCTTCATCGGCATCTAAAGTTGTCACCTCAATCCCTAAATTCTTTAAATAATTTGACGCTGTCTTATTGCCGATTCCCACCTCTAAAACATTTTCCGGATTCAAATCTATTACCTCGTTTATCTGGTGCCAATAGCTGATCCACCTGTTTTCAGAGTCATATCCCCTATCTTTGAATTTATTAATATTATGGTTCATCTTTTTTAAATACGGCACATTAATGTCTTTTCCAGTATTTTACAACATCTAAAACAATATATAAAATTATTATGATTTTAGAAATGTTTTATACCAAATTTGAAAGGTTAAGAGCGACCAGATTATATCCAAATTGTACTTTTTACCTGAATTATGATCATCTAAAATTTTCCTGATTTGCTGAAAATTAAAATATTCTTCAGTTGCCGGGCAGTAATCCGGAGAAAGAATATCATATGAAAAATCCTTTAATCCTTTTCTCAGCCACCTGGCGGCCGGAGAAAACCATCCCCTCTTCTCTTTGTCTAAAAGATGAGGGAGTAAATATTCTTTCATTGCCTCTCTGAAAATCCATTTATTGGCGGTTTTGCCCCTGACTTTATATTTTGTTGGAATTTTAAAAGCGAATTCTACCAACCTGTGGTCCAAAATAGGAACTCTTTCTTCCAGGCCGACGGCCATGGTCATTTTGTCGGTCCTGAGCAATGATTCATCAGGAAGCCAAGCCATTAAATCTAAATACATAAGATATTTTATTTTGTCTTTAAATTTATTTTCCGGAAACATTTCCTTAAAAAAACTATTTGTAAAATCTGCTTTTATCTCTTGTTTTAATACCCCGGATAGAATTTTTTGCTTCTGTCCCATATGCAAAAGGTAGCGGGCGACCCCCGGGGGAACATTAAGTTTTTCTTTTAAATTTTTCTTGCCAGAAAACCGCTCCAAAAGCTCGGGCAAAATATTTTTCCGCAAAAAAGCGGGCAATAACTGATATCTGTCAATCAGTTTGCTATCGTAATAGCGTTGATACCCGCCGAAAATTTCGTCGGCTCCGTCTCCCCCAAGAACAACTGCTACTTCTTTTTTGGCAAGTTTAGCTAATAAATAAGTGGAGATTTGAGTAGGATTAGGAACAGGCTCTTCCATGTGCCAAATCACTTTTTCAAGATTATCCCTGACGTCAATATCCGAAATTAAAAGTTCATGGTGGTCTGTTTGATA
>JAUSNC010000014.1 GCA_030645645.1 Candidatus Parcubacteria bacterium | reverse complement strand
ACCTACGGACCCTTTACGCCCAATAAATCCGGATAACGCTCGGGGATTCTGTATTACCGCTCCTGCTGGCCGAATAACGAATTATTCGTATTGGACTATATCATCACCCGCTTTTTGCGGGAGTTCGGCGTCTGATGATGTGTTAAAATCACCACCATCTCATCCACTTAAGGATTCAGTCTCTGAGGGGTTAAAGCATAAAAGGTAATCTTTTTGAAAAACACGAAACCATATTCGGAGAAATCAAATTAAGAAATTTGTCTCTCCCTTTTGTGCCAATATATATTTCAGGATATCTTTTTCCTCTGCAAAGAGGCGTATGAATATTAGATTCAATGCCGAAATTTTTATTTAGAGCCTCAACTAATAATTTGTTCTCTTCTATATTAAATGCGTTTGTGCAAAGAGAAAAATTATAATGGTCTTTTGGCCTAAAATCTAAACTTCCATCGTCCATATACCATACGGCTAAACTCAATGGAGAAATTAATAACTTCTGTATATTCTTTGGGATAATTTTCTTTCCATTTTTATAAAATATTTCTTTATATTTTGAAATATCTTCTAAAAATTTTGTTTGAAAATACCATTGTTTATTATCTTTCCTCTGTTTCGGCGAACTTTTGCATAGATTTTCAAAGCAAGAATACAACCAGAAAACATATTCTTTATGTCTTTCTGATTGTTTTATTCTTAATGCTTTTCCGTCTATCCAAGCATCGCCTAAAAGAGTTCCAATAATAATTTCGTGTTGTTTCTTGGTCATCACCTAATTATACTCAACTTCCCTGCTGATTGACACATTAAATTATCAACTTTGATAAAGGAGCATTAATGTGCTTTCCAGCATATAAGCCGAATTTTGATTCTGCGCCATTCGCACAGAATTAGGATCCCCTTATTCCTACCATACTGTCAATGCAATCTTGCGATTGCACTTCTTCTGATAGAAAAGCAGTTTACAATCCGAAGACCGTCTTCCTGCACGCGGCGTCGCTCGATCAGGCTTTCGCCCATTGTCGAATATTCTCGACTGCTGCCTCCCGTAGGAGTAGGGCCCATGTATCAGTGCCCTTGTTGGGGATCGCGCTCTCACGCCCCCTACCCGTCATAGCCTTGGTAAGCCATTACCTCACCAACTAGCTGATAGGACGCAGACCGATTCCGAAGCGGTTATCTTGCGATTTCCGTTTACCAGATTTTTCTTGCGAAAAACCGGGACTATCGAATATTAGCCTAGGCTTCCCTAAGTTATTTTCGTCTTCGGTGTTCGTTCTCTACGTGTTACTAACCCGTTCGCCACTGCCTTGTCTTGCGACAAGACCGTTTGACTTGCATGCCTTATCCACGCCGCCAGCGTTCATCCTGAGCTAGGATCAAACTCTCAAAAAAAGTTTGAAACTATAGCTTAGTTTAAACTTAATAAATATCGGAACAACTCTAAGAAACTAATGTTCAACAAACTCAATTGCTTATTTTGAGATTGCCGAATAACTAAATTTTTATTTTGGACTGTTCAATTTTCAGTTTTCAAGGTACACCGGTTCTGTTTCTTCAATGATTTTGAAAAAAATAAAACCGTGAAGACATCCAACGTTTTTCGATACCTTCACGGTTCTACTTACGATGTCTTATTTATGCTTCATTTCACTTTTGGCCGGTTCCTCCGTTTGAGCCTGACATATTATTTATTATTTTTAATATTAGCTTACTACCAGATAATATTACCAAACCAGCAAACCTTGTCAATCATTTTGTAAAACATTAATACCGGGAGCCGAGAGAGGGATTCGAACCCACGACCTACTGTTTACAAAACAGTTGCTCTACCACTGAGCTATCTCGGCAAATGGCGGGCAGAGCATTTAAGATTACTTCCCATCTTTTGCCTTTCTTATTTCCTTCCAATAATTATCGCTCTTTGTTTTGGTTTTTTCCGCAGCTTGTGATTTCTGATGTAATTTCTCCAGCAAGCTGCTGGTTTGATTTTCCGCTTTAAGAGCAAGTATTTTAATTTTTAAAAGAATTTTTTTCAGGATGTTATAGAAGGAGACATCCTTAAACAACGGAATATTCTTCAGTCCTTTTCCCAATGCTGAAAAAGTCAGTCTATTTCCAATCAGAGAATCAGCAGGCAGTTTCGCAACGCTCGGCATCTTAATCAGAAACATATAAATCATTCCTCCTAAGCTGCCTATTAAAATTATCTGGGCAATTTGTTCCGCCATATTTAAATTACCTCGTAATAATTAAATTTGTTAATAACAATATTCTCCCCTATTTTTGCAATATACTGGTTAATCAAATCTTTGATTGTTTTTGTGTCATCTTTTATCCAGAGCTGGGACATCAAGGAAACTTCTTCCTTGTACTTATTCAACTTCCCTTCTATTATCTGATCAATTATTTTCTGAGGTTTTCCGGAATCCTTAAATTGTTCCTTATAAATCTTCGTTTCTCCATCCACAAACTCTTCCGGTATGTCCTCCGCTTTTACATATATTGGTTTCATTGCCGCTATCTGAAGGCATAATTCGTGGGCAAGATTATTGAATTCTTCTCCCCTGGCGACAAAATCGGTCTCACACCTTAAATCAAGCAAAACTCCAACTTTCTTGTTTGAATGAATATAACTGGTGATAATCCCCTGCTTTGTCGCTCTTTCCGATCTCTTTCCCGCAATCTTGGTTTCTTTTTGGTTTAATATTTTTTTTGCCTTTTCAATATCTCCTCCCGCTTCTTCCATGGCATTCTTGCATTCTGCCAAAGAAAATCCTGTTTCCTGACGAAGCTGTTTTATTTTTTCTATAATAATAGCCATTGTCTGATTACAAATTAGAAAATAATACTTTTATTTCTTTTCCGAAGGAACCTCCTGCTTTACAGAAGGAATCTCTGATTTTGCCTTGAGAATAATTTCTTTTACTTTTTCAAGAATATATCTTACAGAGGAAGCCGCATCGTCATTGCCGGGAATCGGAAAATCCGCCAAACCGGGATCAACATTCGCATCGGCTATTCCGATTATTTTCACTCCGGTCTGATTCGCCTCCCTGACGGCTATCTCGTCTTTTTTCATATCACAGATAAATATGGCATCAGGCAACTTGGTCATATTTTTTATTCCGCCGAATTTTATCTCAAGCCTTTTTAATTCTTTATCAATTTCCAGTCTTTCTTTCTTTGTATACTTTTCAAGCTCTCCTGCCGCTCTCTTTCTTTCCAAGTCCTTGAAATAATCCAATCTTTTCGTAATGCCGGTGAAATTGGTGAATGTGCCCCCAAGCCACCTTTCATTAACATAAGGAAAAGCGCATTGTTCCGCTACTTCCCTGACAATATATTTGACCTGGACTTTGGTGCCGACAAACAAAACTGTCTTACCCTCGGCAACGAGCTTATTTAAAAACTGAAGAGCTTCCTGCATTTTCTCGATGGTTTTTTCCAAATCAAAAACATTGATGGTGTTTCTGATGCCGGCAATATAGGGTTTCATCTTCGGGTTCATATTTGAACTTCTGTGTCCGAAATGAACGCCGGCCTTAGCCATTTCCTCAATATCTATTTTAGCAATATTTTCTTTTTTGGTCGCCATAAAAAACTAATTTACTGATTATATATTATAATAATCATTAATTTATCATATGAGCGCAATTAAGGCAAGTCCGCGCAATGGCCTTGCTTTTCTGGCTTAGTTTATTATAATAGGTTATATTAAATATACAACTCATTTTTATGAAAAAAGATATTCATCCAGTCTATCATCAGAAAGCGCGAGTGCAATGCGCCTGCGGCAATTCCTTCACAGTAGGTTCAACCAAAGAACTTATTGAAATTGAAATTTGCTCAAAATGCCATCCGTTTTACTCCGGCAAGGCGAAGATCATTGATACCATGGGAAGAGTGGAAAAATTCAGAAAAAGACTGGCTAAAAAAACAGATGCAAAAGGAAAAAAGAAATAGACCTCTTTTTTGTGCAATTTTTCTCCGAAAAATATATAGGAATTATTAAGTCATCTATTTTATGATTGATTTTGAAGTTTTTAAAAATGAATACCAAGAAATTCTGCAGCAGATTTCCCTTCTGACAAAAGACGCAGATCCCGATAAAATAGAAGAACTGTCCAAAAGAAGCAGTTTTCTTGAAGATATCATTAAAAAAGGGGAAGAACTTCGGGCAATAGAGAAAGAAATCGGGGAAAATAAGGCAATTATCGCCTCCCCTGATGATTTTGAATTGTCCTCGCTTGCCGAAGAAGAATTAAAATCCTTGGTTGAAAGACAGAAAAAACTGGAAAGCGAAATAAAGAGAATATTAAAAGAGGATACTGAAGATTTAGGGCCCAATTCCCTTATAATGGAAATAAGGGCGGGAACGGGAGGCGATGAAGCCTCTTTATTCGCGGCAAACCTGTATAAAATGTATTCCCGCTATGCAATGGGGCAGGGATGGAAAATGAGCGTATTGGATTCCCATGGCACGGAATTGGGCGGATATAAGGAAATAATCTTTGAGTTGTCAGGAAAGAAATCCTGGTTTAATCTCAAATACGAAGGCGGCGTACACCGCATACAAAGAATACCTTCTACTGAAAAAAACGGCAGGATCCACACCTCTACCGCTTCGGTAGCCGTATTGGCAAAGCCTGATAAATCCCAAATTTTAGTAAAACCCAATGATCTGAAAATAGATACGTATAAAGCATCGGGAGCCGGAGGACAATATGTCCAGAAAACAGAATCGGCGGTAAGAATAACACATTTGCCAAGCGGCATCGTGGTAACTTCCCAGACGGAGAGAAACCAGCTGCAGAATAAAAAGAATGCAATGAAGATTCTGGAAGCCAGAATTCTTGAAAAAAGAGAGATAGATGAAGGAGAAAAAACAGCCGGCGCCCGGAAATCACAAATAAAATGGGCGAAAAGAGCGGAAAAAATAAGAACATATAATATTCCTCAAGACAGAGTTACAGACCACCGCATCCAAAAAAGCTGGCATAATATTGAAGGAATTTTTTCAGGCAAATTGGAACCCATAGTGGAAGCACTAGTAAAAATTCAAAAAGAGGATTAAAAACAAAAAGCTCTGGCTAAAAAGGCCAGAGTTTTCTGTTAGAGAAAATAGATATTTTATTTCAGGCCGCTATCCAGGTCTTTAATATCTTGATCAAATTTTGCAGCCCAGTACATAACATTATCACCGTAAAATTCATAACGTATTTGATTAATCGAGGAACAGCTTCCAGCAAAATAGGTTAGGGCTGAACACCATTCGTAGTCGTAGGTTTGTTTAGTCGCGCCAGCCTTAGCAAGATAAAGGCCTGCGGCCAAGAAAGCGTCATTAATATTCCACGGATCGGCCGGTTTGCCCGTCAACTCGGCAACCTTCTGACCATAATTGTATTGAGGATTAGCCCAAGTAGAAGGAATGAATTGAGCCGGACCCATTGCTCCTCCATAACCTCCGACTGAAGGAATCGGACAGGAAACTGGCGTATTTAAAGGATCCCTCCCCAGCGCCTCCGTAATCTGTAAGAAAGGTTGCACATCCCGAGAAGGCTTCATAACATTAGAGATAGGCGTTCCATTAACCCTAACGCCGCGGCCGTTCGTTATATCCTTTAAATAGCACTGGCCAACGTTTTTACCAATACTTGATTCTTGATACAAAACGGCCAGTAAAAGCGCAGGTCTTACCCCTGTCTGACCAGAAACGAATTTGGCAATTTGATAGGCTTCGCCGAAAGTCGGCGCCGCCGGCACGCCAATAAGTTCAAAGAGTCGGGAATTTATTTCCTGGGCTCTTTTTTTAGTGGCTAAGAGTAATTTTTGATACTCGCTCTCCTTCCCTTTTGTAACCGTAAGAAGATTTTCCTGCTCTTTCTTCGCGCTTTCACTTTCCTGCTTGGCGAGAGCTTGTAAAGATACGACTTTTTCTAAATCCCCTTTTTCTTCATCTAGGGATACTTTCTGATCTTCTAAATATATTTTTAAGGATTTTATCTGGTCAAGAAGTTCCTTATTTTTTTCATTTAGAGCTTCCAGCGAAACCAGATTATCAAAGAAATCGGAAATCCCTTCGGCAAGAAATACTTCCGCGGTGGATCGCTGATCTTCCTCATATATGGTTCTTAATATGCCGGCCAATTTCTGTTTTGAATCATCAACCTTTATATTTGTTTTATCAATAGATCCTTTTGTATCTTCTATTTGAAAACCTAAATCTTTTATAACAAGATTACTTTGGTTTATCTGGTAGGAAAGATTTTTTATTTTACTGTTCAAACTGTTAACCTTATTCTGGAGAGTGGCTTTCTCAGCGGAGGTTTTCGTGAGATCATTTTCAATTCTGGCGCTTTCAGCAATATAATAATTTCCGCATTTTTCCAAAATAACGCGGCATTCAGTAGGCGTAATGTTTTGGCAGGTTTGCTCTATTTCCTCCGGAAGACAGATTACCGCAAGGTCTTCAGCGGATTCTGCCGTTCCGGAAAATGTTTTCAAACCGAAAACAGACAGAATGCCTAAAACAGACAAAACTGTTATTTTAAAAAATAGATCTTTCATAGTAGAAACTCACTGACGAAGATATTATTTATTATAATACCGCTGAGAATTGATAATCTGTTGGAAAAGAAAATTGATTAGGATTTTTTTTCTTCCTTAGGAGCTTTTGCCTCTGCCGGCTTCTTTTTTTCTTCAGCCTCCTCTATCGCTTCTTCTTCTTTCTTCTTGTCGCCTACTCTCTCCACCTCACCGACATTGTCAACAACCGGCTTAGCTAATTCCTCATCAACTTTTTCAGGATGAGTGACGCGAGCCACTATTTCACCGCCTGTATGTTTTAGAATTTCAATACCATTCCCTATTTTAAGGTCCTTGATAAAAATATTATCTTCAAATGTTTTCAATGTTTCAACACTGGCTCTTATTTCCTTCGGCAAATCCTGGGGCAATGCCTTTACAAAAACCTCTGAAATTGTCGTCACCAAGGTGCCTCCCAAATCTTTAACAGCCGGAGCAATGCCCTCTAAAACAATAGGAACCAGGGCTTGTATCTTTTTTGTAAGATCGGGCTGGTAAAAATCAGCGTGTTTAGGGCCGCCTGTTATGGAGTCCCATTGTATATTCTGAATAAGGGCAAGGTTCTTTTCCTTATCGCCTTCTATTTCAAGAGAAATTAAGGAAGATTGTCCCGCTTCCTTATATGCTTTTTCAAAATCTTTAGTTTGGACTTCTAAAGAAACAGATTTAGTTTTCGGGCCATAGAGAATAACCGGTAAAACTCCTTTTTGTCGGAGAGTTTTTGTTTTTGCTCCTATGATTTTACGAATTTTAGCTTGAAGACTCAACATATTGTTATTTAGTTATATGAATAATCTGGACTGGACAGCCGTCTGCCGCATCCTGATTGCATTCAATTCTTTTAATTTCTAATTCTTCGTTTTTAGTTTTCGGATTTATTATGGAATCTTTTAAATGGGACTTTCCGTCTCCCGGCATTTCCCAAAACTTCGGGCAGAGTACTGAACAAGTACCGCAACCTATACACTTTTCCTTCTCAAATATTATTTTAGCCATTATTAAATCTTATTATTGCTTCCGAATAAATTGATTTTTTCTTCAACTATCTTCTGAACCGCCTGAGCGGCTCCGGGCAAATACTTATAGGGAATGATTTCCTTCGGATTTTCATCAAAAGCGCGTTTTAACGCATTGGTAAAAGCCAGTCTTAATTCGGTATTCAGGTTTATCTTTCTAATACCTAGATTTATAGCTTTTTTTATATCTTCTGGCAATACCCCGGACGCGCCGTGGAGCACCAGAGGGAAATTACCGACCGCATTCCTGATTTCTTCCAGTCTCTGCAGGTTAATCCTCAAAGCGTCTCCTGAAGCGTTGACTCCATGAAATGTTCCCACATTTACGGCTAATCTATCAATGCCTGTTTTATTTATAAATTCCTTTGCCATTAAAGGATCTGTCAGGTCCTCATAATTTATTTCAGGAGATTTTTCCAGAAGCGTTGAAGAACCTTTCACAAATCCGATTTCCCCCTCAATAAATACTCCTTTTCCTTTTGCATATTTTACGACTTGCTTTGAAATTATTATATTCTCCTCAAATTTGAGCTGGGAACCGTCGAAATGACAGCTGTCAAAACCCGCATCAATAGCCTTTTTAATATACTCAAAAGTTTTTCCGTGGTCAAGATTTAAGAAAATAGGGAATTTGGTTTCTTCCCGAAATACCTTCACCAAGGATACAATCTGCTTTAATCCTAAAAACCTGCTTTCTCCCTCGGACACTCCCACGATTACCGGGCTGTTTAAGACGCCAGAGGCCGCAACGACCGCCTTTAAAGCTTCAAGGGTTGAAACATTGAATTGGCCGATTGCAAAATTTTCCTTGGCAGCTTTTTTAAAATAGTAGTCTAATTTTTTCATTAATATACGAAAATTATTTTAAACAAGGTTCTTTTTCTACTTTGACTCTTTGCCATTTCTGGCCGGACCGGAGCAAGCCGTCTTTTGCCCCCCAGTCTTTCAGACATGCTATCGCATTAGCCGTCCCCATCTGGATAGCCTCATCAACTGTTCCTTTTTTTATAAATCCCGAAACAAATCCGGAACCAAAAGCGTCTCCGGCGCCTGTTCGGTCAACCACTTTTATTTTTGGAGACTTGGCCCTGTAAAGATATTTTCCATCAGACACTG
>JAUSNC010000065.1 GCA_030645645.1 Candidatus Parcubacteria bacterium | reverse complement strand
TCAAACTTTCAAAAAAATTAGGCACAGACCGCAAGAATATTTGAAAAGTTTGATTCCATGGCCACTGGAAAATATTAAACACCCAGGATTCTGCCTGATAATAATTGACCTCATAAGAACTATAAGGGATCTGCCATATCTTAGTCAACCAGAGATACCACAAGCCAAAAGGAATAAGATGGACTGCAGAAAAGACGATTCCTTCCCTATAACGCTTAAAATACAGCGCCAGCAATAGAATAAAAAATGAAATAGAGAAAAACATTTTCCCAAGAAGCAAGATTCCTATGATTAAAGAGAAAAGGATGAGCTTTTTAATGGAACTTTTTTTAATATAATCCTGCAGTAAATATAAACTCACCACCGCTGTAAAAGCGGATAATATTGACGGAACGGCTTGAATTAAAAAAATATGAAAAAATGGAGAAAAAATAAGTAAAATAGAAGACAAATAAGCTATCCTAAGAGGGAATAATTTCCCTAAAGTTTTAAAAAACAATAAAACCGTAAAGGCAGCTAAAATAAAGTTAAGCAGAATCGCGGAAACGAAAGTTATTCCATAGGAAGAAGGGGTGAAAACCTGGAATATTGAGGAAGTTAAACGGATTAATAAGGAATACAGCGGTCGTTCAAAGATTGGACTTCTCTTAAGACTCTCGGCATTAAAATTTCTGGCTAATTCTATATAATGCCCCGTATCATTAGTTAAGCGATATTGGGGAGAAATTAAAGGATAAATCTTTTCTAAAATAAAATTATCGGAAGATTGAACTGAAAATTTTGGAAGATAAGAATTAGGCGACAGCCACATATTATTGGATCCGACTGCCGGGCATAAAATACTGTAAATTAACTGAAAAAATAAAAGAAAAATTAAAACTAAAACGAGAAGCCATTTCCTTCTTAAGAAATTTTCTATTTTTATTGAGTAAATTGACATCCTAAGCCTTCTTAAATAATATCAAAAATATACTGAAAGTCATTAAAATGATTCCTAATATCTGAATTGGAGACAATCGCTCCTTAAATAAAAACCAGGAAATGAGAGTGATTAAAAAAATATTTAAACCTACAGATATTGGATAGACAACGTTTATCTGAATTTTAGACAGAATCATGACCCAAAAAATAAAACTTACGCCAAAAATGACTAATCCCGTCATCAGCCAGATATTTTGCAAGATTTTTGGAATTAAATTAAAAAAACCTGCAATAGAAATATCTAAATCTCCCAAACCCAGGCTCCCCTTCTTTAAAAGCAACTGGCTTACTGCCGTCATTACTGAGGATACTATTAAAAGTAAAAAAACTTGAGACATTTTATTATTTTTTCTTTAAGAGTAAATTAATACTTGATTTCTTATTGCCGTACCGGGAAAATATATCCTCCTGATTAAGCTCCTCTATCTTCTTTTTGTCTTCATTAATTAAATAGATAATAAAGCCGTAATTTGCCAGTGTCGCCAGAAAATCTTTAGGATTAAAACCCGCGGTTTTTAGAGCATACGGCCAGAATTCACAAATTATTATAAGTTTCGGATTAGCTTCAATTACGCCTTTCATTCCCTGAAAAACATATGGTTCTGCTCCTTCAACGTCTATTTTTATAATATCAATCTTAGACGTCTTTCCTAAAAAATCATCAATAGAAACAGACGAAACTGCGATAGATTTTCTATTCTCACCGGAATCATAAATTTTGTGGCTTCCCGTACTCTCTTCGCATACAAAGAGATTGGTTTTTCCAGATCTGTCTGATACGGCCAGATTAAAAGCTTTAATATTTTTATAACCGTTAGCTTCTATATTTTTCAGGAGAAGGCTGAAATTTTCCGGTTCCGGTTCAAAAGCCAAAATTTTACCTTCGTTACCCGTCAATTCAGCGGCAATTAAGCTATAATATCCCAAATTAGCCCCTATGTCGACTATGGTCATTCCGGTTTTAATGAAGGATCCGAAGATTTTAGTTTCAAAATTTTCCAAAAGGAAAAATTTTCTCAAATATAAAGCAGCGATCCTATCAATGGTGCGTACAAACATTATCTGGCCCCGAAGATGAATTTTAATATCTTTTTTGGGCTTGAATTTTCGCAAAAAACGCAATGCCTTTTTGCCAAAACTGTTATCAAGCAGGAAATCAATAAAATTTATAGTTATTTCTGATAGTTTAAGCATATATTAATCCAATCCTAATCGTAATTTGACGACCTTCAAGGCATAAAAAAACGGATGTTTGATTAAACTGGTTTTACTCTTCCCTAGGCTTCTGGGGTGGCAGATAACCGGAATTTCTTTAAAACTGATTTTAAGTTTTCCCAGAGCAAAGAGCAGTGAAACAAAGAATTCACCATGGCGGCCTTGAAATATTTTTTCCATATCAAGACTATTGGAAATATCTTTTTTAAAAATAATAATACCACTGGAGGAATCTGTTGCCTTCAGTCTTAAAAATAATCGGGCCAGCAAGCTGAAAATAAAACTCAGCCACCGGTGAATTTGAGGGCCCATCATTTTGCCCCCGGAAATAAATCGGGAACCGTTTACAGCGTCGTACTCGGGAAAAAATCCGGCAAAAAGAGGAATATACTCCGGCCCGTAATTACCGTCTGCATCCAATAATAATACGGCATCGCCGTCTGCCATTTCAATGCCTTTTTTAATAGCCGTAGCCAATCCTTTTTCTTTTCTGATAATTACCCTTACTGCCGGGTTTTCCTTGAAGGTCTCTTCAACGAGTTTTCCTGTACCATCCGGACTGCTGTCATCTACTACTAAAATTTCAAGATTTAAATTATTATTTCCGCCAACTTCCAGAATTTCGCGAATAAAATCCGTAATTCCTTCTTTTTCATTATAAGTTGGGAGAATAACAGAAATTTTCATTATTTATTTTCCTGATAAAATTTTTTCACCATCTTTATTACTCTATCTTTTTCATTCTTAGTTAAATCGGAAGCAGAAGGTAGATAAAGCGTAGTTTTCCCTAAAATATCAGACACCGGATAAGAGTTTTTTTCTTTATAAATCGGCTGCCAGTGCATTGGGAAAAAGCCTGTTCTTGTTTCAACTCCGTTTCTTTGTAAATATTCCATTAATTTATCTCTTTGTTTTCCGACTTTTATCAGATACATCCAGAAAACCGAATAAGCATAGTTTTTTTCTATCGGCGTCCCAATTAATTTTTTTAAATGAGCTGTATAATATTCGGAATTTTTTCTCCTTTTCTCAATCAATTCCTCCCACCTTTCTAATTGGCCTAATCCAAAAGCGGCTTCCAAGGAACTCATTCTGAAATTAAAACCTATGTGGGCGTGCCAAAAATGCTTCTCATCAGAGAAATAGTAAGCCCTTAATTTATTCAATTTCTGAGCTAAATCAAGTTTATTGGTGGTTATTGCTCCTCCCTCGCCGGTAGTGATAATCTTATTGGCATAGAAACTAAAGCATCCCATATCGCCAATGGAACCAACTAATTTTCCTTTGAATCTGGCTCCGTGAGCTTCAGCCGCGTCTTCAATGACATAAAGTTTATGCTTTCTTGCAATCTTCATTATTTTATCCATCTGGCAGGGATGGCCGTAAAGATGAACCGGAATGATTGCCTTCGTTTTTTTGGTAATCTTTTTTTCAATCAAATCCGGATTAATATTGCAGGTATCAAATTCTGCATCTACTAATACAGGTTTAGCTCCGCATTGTTTTACGGCATTAGCCGTAGCTACCATCGTGAAATCAGGAATAATAACTTCATCTCCTTTTTTAATACCAAAAACAGACAGTGCTAAAAACAAGGCAGATCCTCCGGAATTGCAAGCTACGGCATATTTTGTACCGATTTTTTTAGCGAATTCCTTTTCAAATAATTCAACAAAACCCCCGGTAGAGGAGATCCTATTTTCCTTTAAAGCTCTATTCACCCACTTTATTTCTTTTTGAGAGATATCCGGCCTGCAAACAGGAATCATATTATTTGATTTTTTTTATTTCTTTTAAATCTGCTTCAACCATTATTTTGACCAATTCCTTAAATTTAACTTTAAGATTGAAACCAAATGCTTTTTTGGCTTTTGACGTATCCCCGATCAGTAATCCGGTATTAGCCGGCCTTAAAAGATTTTTATCTATTTTTAAATAATTTTTGGGGTCAAGATTTAATAACCTGAAAGATTCATCCACAAATTCTTTTATAGAATGGGCTTCGCCACTGGCAATTATAAAATCGTTTGGCTCCGACAGTTGCAGGATTTTCCAGGCTGTTTCCATATATTCTTTCGCATAACCCCAATCTATTTTGGCGTTAACATTACCGAGTTCTAATTTATCCTGAAGTCCGGCGGCAATCCTGGCGACAGATTTTGTTATTTTCCTAGTCACATACTCTTCATTTCTCCTTGGAGATTCGTGATTATAAAAAATAGCCGTTGAAGCAAAAATACCATATGCTTCCCGATAATGCTTGGTCAACACGAAAGCAAGAATTTTAGCACAAGCATATGGACTTTTAGGACGGAAGGGAGTGGTCTCTTTTTGAGGGATTTCAGAAGGTTCTCCAAACATATTAGAAGAACAAGGCTGAAAGAATTTTATTTTTTTATCAACTTGTCTTATAATTTCCAAAATTCTTCCTACTGCGGCTCCCGTAATATCGTAAGAATAATCCGGTGTGGCAAAACTCCAGGCAACATGATCCTGATCTGCTTCATTATAAAGTTCATTTGGTTTCACTTCTCCTATAATTCTATAAAGGGAAGTCGTATCGGCCATATCTCCGCGATGAATAAAAAATCTTTTTCCGAATATCTTTTTATCCTTCAAAAGATGGTCAATATTGCGGGTATTGCCCGTGGCTGAACGGCGAACCATTCCGTGTACTTCGTATCCTTTTTCCAAAAGCAATTCGGCGAGATAAGAACCGTCTTGACCGGTAACGCCGAGAATAAGGGCTCTTTTTTTATTTGAAGAATGATTCATATTATTTTTTAAATGGTTTTATTATAAAATCTTTTGGCAGGGTTTTGGAGAACTTCCAAGATGAGCCTTGGCTATCTAATATTACGTCCAGAGAAAGAGGTTTTGCCAAAAAAACAATACTCAGCGTATGTATTCCATTTTTTCCGCCAAAATTGTTCTCTTTGAAATGATATTCATAATACCCAAGACATTTTAGGGCCTTTATTCTTATTCCTAATTCTTCCTTTATTTTTCTATGTAAGGCGGTTTCTGCAGTTTCTCCTCTTAAAATCCTCCCGCCGGGAACCCACCAACTCCCCTTTTTTGGCTTGTTTTTTCTTTTAACCAGTAAAAATTTCCCTTCATTAATCACAATAGCATCTACGCAGAGAATGGGAAGAACATTAATAATTTTTTTATATAATTTAGTTGGAATTTTCATATTTTCCCGATAACCCTGAAATTAGGCAATGGAACAATGAATTTTCCTCCTCTCTCCAGCCATTTCTTTTCCCTTTTATAAAACTCGTCAAAAAAAGCCCAGGGCAGAACCAAAAAATAATCCGCTTTGCTCCTCGCTTCATCTTCGCTGATTATGGGTATCATTGTGCCAACCGTATATTTACCCAGTTTTTCCGGACTTTTGTCGGCTGCTCCTTTAATTAACTTGTAATCAAGGCCGTAATATTGAAGAATGGTGTTGCCTTTTGTAGAAGCGCCGTAAACATATACCTTTTTCCCCTCTCTCACCGCCTTCTTAATAAAATCAACGCAGGCTTTTTTATTCTTTTTTATCCTCTCATAAAAATCTTTATAATCTTTTTTTGTAGATTTCTCCTTAAAGTCTATGCTCCCCTTATTATAGTGTCTCGCAAAAATTCTATAACTGCCTCCGTTAATGTTATTTTCCTCCAGTTTGAATATTTCCAGCCCGTTTTTTTCAAAAAGATATTTCAAAGAAGCGAAGGAATAATATTCAATATGCTCATGGCAGATATTTCCCAGATCGTTCTTTTCCAACATAGGCCGCAAACACATAAGCTGTGCAATGAATATTCCTTTCTTATCGAGGGCTTTCGCCGCATCTCTTATGAATTGATTCGGATCTTCCATGTCATAAAACATTCCTATGGCGGTTATAATCTTAGCCTTTTTCTCGCCAAATAATTTTTTCCAAAAATCATAATTCCAAAAATCATGTATCACATTCGGAGTGACTTTCTTTAATTCTTTTATAAGATTGTCTGCCGGCTCACAGCCCGCTTTTATAATATTTTCAGGATAATATTCAAGAAGCGTTCCGTCGTTGGCTCCTATGTCTAAAACAATATCTCCCTTTTTAAGCCCTGCCAACTTTTGAGAAACTTCGGCTATTTCCTTCAAATCTTCGCGAATGACCGGGTTAATCCCTGAACGGTACCAATAATGGCGGGAATACATTATTTCCTGGGGAGC
>JAUSNC010000037.1 GCA_030645645.1 Candidatus Parcubacteria bacterium | reverse complement strand
CACGGGCCAACCCTACACCACGATTTGGCAAAAAAGATTTTTCAAAAGCTAATTCCGGACTGGCAATATTGACCAAAATGTGGGTTTTGGGTATTGGAATTTTCTCAATATCATGCTGTGTAATCTCAAAATCCAAAACTCCTTTATAAACTATCCCGTCAGAACCGGTAGTATCAACTGTAACTTCCTCTCCGGTCTTCAAAGTTGTTGTCGCATTTCCTGCTCCTACAACCGCAGGAATTCCCAATTCTCTTGCAACAATTGCAGCATGAGATGTTCTTCCTCCTTTATCCGTAACTATTGCAGAAGCTAATCTCATAATCGGCTCCCAATCCGGATCGGTAATAGTCGTCACCAAAATTTCTCCCTTATTGAATTTATTTATTTGTTTCGGATTATTAATTACATTCACTTTACCGGTTGCGATTTTTGACCCAACTGAAGCGCCCGTCAGCAATGTTTTACCTGTTCCTTTTTTCACATATTCTGTAACTTTGGTAAAATCTTGCTGGGAATGAACTGTTTCCGGCCTTGCCTGCACTATATATAACTGCCCGTCTCCTCCGTCCTTTGCCCATTCCAAATCCATCGGAGTCCAATGTTTATTTTTCTCCGAATAATGTTTTTCTACTATCACTGCCCATTTTGCCAAAGTTAAAACTTCTGAATCTGTCAGAACAAATTTCGACCTCTCGGCAACAGTTGTCTCCAGAACTTTCGTCCCGGGATTGGAATAAATCATCTTAGATAATTTAGTGCCCAATTTCTTTTTGATAATTGGTACATAATTATTTTCGCCCAAGGTTTTCTTAAACACTACGAATTCATCCGGAGTAACTTTTCCCTGAACAACCATTTCTCCCAACCCCCAGGAGCCGCTGATTTCGACAATATCTGAAAATCCCGATTCGGTATCCAGTGTAAATATTACTCCTGAACATGCCAGATCAGAACGGACCATTTTTTGCACTCCGACTGAAAGAAAAACAGACAGATGCTTAAAGCCCTTGTCTATGCGGTAAGAAATGGCGCGCGGGGTAAAAAGCGAAGACATGGCTTTCTTTACCGCAATCAATATTTCCTCTATTCCCCTGACATTCAAATAAGTATCATGCTCTCCCGCAAATGAGGCAGTAGGCAAATCTTCTGCAGTTGCGGAAGATCTGACTGCGAAAGTTGTATTTTCAGAATATTTTTTCTCATAAATTTTATGGGTATTTCGAATAGCTTCTTCAATTTCTTTGGGAAAAGGTGTTTGGACAAATTTTCCGCGGATTTTTTTTGAAACTTCACTTAGTCTATCTAAATCCTGACCTTTAAGATTTCCCAATTCTTCTTCAATGTATTTCCCCAAACCTGTTTCCGAAAGAAAAAATTTATAAGCAGTTGCCGTAACCGCGTAACCGGTTGGAATATTGATTCCTTTTTTGATTAAAGACTGAATCATCTCTCCAAGCGAAGCATTTTTGCCGCCAACTTCGGCAACATCCTCAATTGTTAATTTCTCAAAGGGGATAATAAAGTTTCGTCCAACCATTAATCTAATAATACCTGTTCAATCCGTGTTTGTAAATTATCAATAATTTTCTAAAATAATCTTTTTTGAATTTGCATTTCAGATTCTAAAGGATTGTTAAATCTACGATAGCTTTGTCCGACTCTTTGTGCCACAAGAACAGGAGGAGGCAATAAATCCTGTCCTTTAGTAGAAATTCTCAAATATGCGCCGCCAATCTCCTGGGGTGCTGAAGCAATATCTCCACACCGAGCTAGTGCCTGTTGATATTTCATTACACTTCGAAGTCTATGAGCTACATAACGCAAGTCTACCATGTGCACCTCTTTGCCTTCCTTCCAAACTGATTCATCACCGTGTCCACAATACTTCAGTGCATCTTCACACCAAGCCTCCAGTTTCCTAGCCTTTTTTCCATTATTAATTAAATCGTTTCCCCATCCCTCCAAAGAGGGTTTTTCTAAATATTTTCCGAAGTCTGAAATAACTCGTCCATATTCTCCAGCCAAATCATCAAGTCCAACTAATTTATCCAAGACGATATGAAATCCCGCCCCACTATCCAAGATGTACCAATCACAATTCTTACCCATAAGAACTCCTTCAGCTGCCTCTAAAGTTTCGCGCCCATGAGTTTCAAGATCCAAAAAGACAAAGCTTTTTTGAGCGCCGGCAATGATAGGATCCCCATTATGCCATCTTTCCCGTAAATCCTGTAATGTTCCCTCATGACTTTTCAAAGAATGGTCGCAACAAGCAATATCGCAGACATCAACGGTAGAGCCAATTGCAACGATTTCTTTTTCCGCCGGAAGAACTTTACGCCATTCCCCACGAGCTAATGCAGATATCTCAGTTAAAGCAGGAAGATATTCCCGATAAATATCAGGCGAGGCTACACCATGAAGCGCTGGTAGATAAGAAACCATTGAAACCTGCAATATTTCAGGATGCTTAGTCAATAATCTTGAGAAAAATTTAGGCGCAGTAAGTGACTCCCCCATTCCGCTTGCTTCCAAACATTCTTTATTTATATGCGGCATATTAACGTAGCTATTTTAATTTATTTTAAAAAAGAAAACAAATATCTGTGCTTTCGTGCGTTCCCACACCCGATATGGAAACATAGCTACACTCTATATTACTTGTTTACCCTCCATACTCTGTAGTATGGAAGGTAAAAATACTCATGTTACTTATTCCTTATCAATTTATTTCCCTATTCGCAAAAATAACTATAATAATTCCGGATTAAGGATGTATTAAGAAAAATTATTATTTGATATACTTTTTATATGAATTGGATAATCACTATTTGCATTATTATTTCTTATATCGTAGGGGTAAAGGCCATTGTTGATAATAAATATCGTCCCAGTATCTACAGCAGAGTTATTTGGCTACTGCTAGCAGTTAACAGCTTTCAGCGTGGTGGTTTTAAAAAACAATGTTACAGTTATTTTGTTAGCAGGCTTAGGGCTTTTGGGAAGTTTAGTCATACTTCTTTTGTCTCTGAAAAAATCTCAGAAAGTTTTTGGTCGGACTGAATTGATAACATCGCTTTTTTTAGTTTTTAGTTTGGCTGTTTGGATATTCACTAAGCTGCCCTTACTAAATCTTACGATTGGACTTATCGCACACTTCATTGGAGGTATTCCTACCTACAAAAAAGTTATCAAAAATCCTAGAGACGAAAATACATTATTCTGGTTTTTCTTTGGCATTGCTTCCATTCTTACCTTTATCACTACCGATAAAACGCATATATCAGTCTATTTGTAT
>JAUSNC010000035.1 GCA_030645645.1 Candidatus Parcubacteria bacterium | reverse complement strand
GCCTATGTTTCCGATAAGGAATTAAGAAAGGTGGTTAAATTTATCACTTCTCATCAGACAAAAGTGCCGGAAGGCCAGGTAGAAACCACTTTGGAAGACGAGCTTTCAAAAAGCGTAAGTGAAACCATGTCAAAGGATAATAATTTTGATTCATGGTCAGCCGATGAAGATCCTCTATATGAAGAAGCGAAAAATGTGGTTATTGAATCCAAAAAGGCTTCTGCATCCCTGCTTCAAAGGAGATTAAGGGTTGGTTATGCCAGAGCGGCCAGGCTGATAGATATTCTGGAAAATAAAGGAATTGTGGGTCCCGGTGAAGGAGCAAAACCTAGAGAAATTTATTCGCAGGATCAGGAAAACAGGGAAAATGACATAGCTTAGCCGTGGTATAATATAAAAATGAAAAAGATACCAAAAAAACATAGTGAAAAATCAAGTAATCTGCAGGAAGCGGTAGATGAAATAAAACAGAAATTCGGAGAAGGAGCGATAATGAAATTAAGAGATGTAACATCTGTTGATGTTGATGCAATTCCCACAGGTTCCATTTCTTTAGATATTGCTTTGGGAGTGGGAGGAATGCCAAGAGGTAGGGTGATTGAAATCTTCGGACCCGAGTCTACCGGGAAAACTACATTAGCTTTGCATATTCTGGCCGAAGCCCAGAAAAGAGGAGGGGCGGTGGCATTTATTGACGCAGAACATGCCATGGATCCTGATTATGCAAAGGTAATCGGAGTAAATACTGACGACCTTTTGATTTCCCAGCCTGATTCAGGGGAGCAAGCCTTACAGATAGTGGAAACACTAATGAGATCCGGAGAAGTGGATGCTATTGTAATTGATTCAGTGGCCGCTCTAACTCCTAAGATTGAGATTGCAGGCGAAATAGGAGATCAGTTTATAGGCACGCAGGCTCGATTAATGAGTCAGGCATTAAGGAGATTATCCTCAGTAGTGGCTCATACAAAAACCGTTGTTATCTTTTTAAACCAAACCAGGATGAAAATAGGGGTAATGTTCGGCAATCCTGAAACAACGCCTGGGGGTCTCGCCCTTAAATTTTATTCTTCCGTAAGAATAGATTTAAGAAGGATTGCGCAAATAAAGCATGGGGATCAGATAATAGGATCCACAATAAGGGCTAAAATTGTAAAGAATAAAGTAGCGGCCCCTTTTAAGGTGGCCGAATTCAATATTTACTATAACGAAGGTATTTCCTATTTAGGCGATCTTTTGGGTTTAGGAATAAAACTAGGAGTAGTTAAGCAGTTTGGGAGCTGGCTGCAATTTGAAGATTCAAAGCTTGGACAGGGGATGGAAGCAGCCAAGAATTTTTTAAAGGAAAATCCTGCTGTAGCAAAAAAGATAAAAGAGCTTGTTCTAAAACCTGAAACTCAACAACAAGTTGTAAAGAAATAAAAAAAACACCCCTCTAAAGGGGGTGTTTTGCGGTGTGAGATAATATTCCCAGATTACGGGATCTTTTCACGGATTTAGCCACCCTTCTCTGGTGTTTTGCGCAAAGACCGGTTTTTTCCCTTGCTCTTATTTTTCCCATGCTTGAAATAAACCTTCGCAATAAGGCATCTTCTTTAAAATCAACTTCTTTTATATTTCTTTTACAAAAATAGCACTCCATTTTTAGAAATTAGGTTAATTAAAAATTTTAGAAAGGTATATCTTTGACGTCTATTTCTTCCTGGCGGTCTTCTTCAATTATCGGAATATCGTCCAGTTGGGGTTCGGTTTCTTTATTGGTTTCTTCCGTTTTTTCCGCTGGTTTCGGCGAGCTTGGCGAAGATGCTGATCTTGGACCGAGCTGCATTTTTTCCCCGACTATTTCCGCCTTGTAGCGTTTGCTTCCTGCAGAATCATCCCATGTCCTGGTTTCTAATCTTCCTTCAATCAGGACTAAAGAACCCTTTGTCAGGAATCGCGAGGCAATTTCAGCTAGATTTCTCCATAAAACAATATTATGATATTCCGTCTTCTTCTGCTGTTTTCCCGATTCCTTGTCATTCCATATTCTATTTGTGGCAATTCTAAAATTACATACAGGCTGGCCCGAAGGTGTATTTCGGAGTTCGGGGTCGCTGACTAAATTACCTACAAGAATGACTTTATTAAGATTCATTTTATTATCCGAGAATTTCCTCTAATTTTTTATCTATTTCTTCTATGCCGACCTTTTCCTTTTCCTTTTTTGTTTCTTTTTCTTTCTCAGGAGTTGCGGAGATAAAAGGTCTTCGGCGGGTAATCGGCCTTCCAAGGGTCTCTCCAATCCTCTTTTTAGAACAGATTAAAAAGCGAAGAATCTGAGGATTCTCCTTCAGTGTTTTTTCCAAACTATTAATCTTAAAGGGGTCAAAATACATATCCAGGGCCGACAATAAAGCGGTTCTATTCTTTTTAATTTTGATTCCCAGCCTTTTCTTCAATGGCTTTCCCTCTTTTTCTATTATTCCGCCCTCTTTACGGATGAAATCAGTCATCTCTAAAAATGTCTTTGATGCCTGTTCAGACGTTGTTTCAGGGCTTATTAAATAGGTTAATTCGTAAAGCTTCATATTGAAAATTATAGCAAAGTAGGTAAAAACGGTCAAGTTTCATGAAATTTTTTATAACCTCTGTTATAATGTCCTTAGTATGAATTTAAATCCTGAAATTTTTAAGGCTTACGACATCAGGGGCGTATATCCGGAAGATTTAGATAAAGACACCGCGTATAATATCGGTAAGGCTTTTGTCTGTTTTTTGAGAAAAAACCGTAAAAAAAAGAATTTAAAGATAGCCGTGGCTCGCGACGCTCGCCTTTCTTCTCCTTTGCTTTTTAAAGGATTTTCCAAGGGTGTTTTAGATCAGGGTTGCGACATTATTGATATCGGACTAGTTCCTACGCCAATGCTTTATTTTGCTGTTTCGAATTACGGCTATGACGGAGGGGCGATAATTACCGCAAGTCATAATCCTAATCCCTACAACGGGTTTAAATTAACCAAAGAAAAAGCCATTCCATTAGCCGGCCCTTCAGGAATTTTTTGGATGAGAGACTATATTTTATCTGAAAAGGAAAAAGAAGTGATATTAGTAGAAAAAGGAAAAATTATAAAGAAGGATATTGAAAAAGATTATATGGATTTAAATTTCAAAATGGCAAAGGTAAAAAAGGGAGAGTTTAAAGGTCTTTCCCTGGCGTTGGATGCGGGCAATGGCGTAGGAGGCCCGATTGCTTTAAAGCTTTTAAAGTCAGCCGGCGTAAAAATATTTCCTCTTTATGTAAATCCTGACGGGTCTTTCCCGAATCATGCGCCGAATCCCTTAATTGAAGAGAATATAAAAGACCTTATAACGCTTGTCAGAGAAAAAAATCCTTCCCTTGGCGTGGCTTTAGACGGCGATGCCGATCGTATAAGGTTCATTGATGAAAAAGGAAATGCAGTTTCAGGAGATCTTATAACGGGGTTGATGGCAAAAATACTTCTGAAAAAGAATAAAAAAATAAAAATAATCTATGATATACGTTCCAGCAACGCGGTGAGGGAAGCGGTGAATGAAGCCGGGGGAACGGCCATAGTATCCTGTATTGGGCATTCATTGATAAAAGAAAAGATGAGGGAGGAAGACATTCTTTTCGGAGGAGAATTAAGCGGCCACTATTATTTCGGAAAAGATCTTTTCTATGAAGTTCCTTTCTATGTGATATTTCTTATTCTAAGAGAAATAAAGGAAGGCAAGATAATGTCGGGCCTTATTGATTCCATTAAAAAATATTATCAGTCCGGGGAAATAAATTTCAAGGTTAATAATAAAGAAAGAAAAATAAAAGAGATTAAAAACCTTTATTCCGACGGAGAACTTAAGGAAATAGACGGGGTAAGGATTGATTTTAAAGATTGGTGGTTTTTAGTAAGGGCTTCCAATACGGAACCAGTTCTAAGATTAGTAATAGAGGCAAAAAGCAAAGAACTACTTGAAGAAAAAAAAGAAGAGCTGGCAAAGCTCATAATGCAATAAAAAAAGAAAGTTTTCTTCTTCTCTAAAGAAGCCCTATTTTTTTTCTAACATCCTGCATTGTGGCTTGGGCGATGACCTGGGCTTTTTTTGCTCCTTGGCTCATTATTTCTCTAACATAAACTTCCCTGTTTTCCAATTCCTTTTTTTTCCTGCGGAATGGTTCTAAAGAGGTTATTAATAATTCCGCTAAAGATTTTTTAAATTTGGCATATCCTTTGTCGCTAAATTCTTTTTCAATATCTTTAATAGTTTTTCCGCTGAAAAGGCTGTAAATCGTCAGAAGATTGGATATTCCCGGTTTTTTTATTAGATCGTATTTTACCGTTTTTCCCATATCAGTTGTTGCGCTCATAATTTTCTTTTGAATCACATCCGGTTCGTCAAACAGGCCAAGACAATTTTGCGGTCCGTCCGATTTAGACATCTTTTTCTTAGGTTCGGTCAGGGACATTATTTTCGCTCCTGCGGGCAAGACCAAGGCTTTTGGTTCCTTGAAAGTTTGGCCGAATTTATTATTGAACTTTCTGGCTATTGTTTTAGTTAATTCAAGATGCTGAACCTGATCTTTGCCTACCGGAACGGCGTCCGTCTGATAAAGCAATATGTCGGCTGCCTGGAGAACAGGATAATCAAAAAGGCCGGCATTTATATTTGTGCTGGATTTGCGCGATTTTTCCTTATATTGGGTCATTCTTTCCAGTTCGGCTACAGGCGTGATTGTGTTTAATATCCAGCAAAGTTCGGTATGCTCTTTAACGAAAGATTGAGGAAAAATAATTGATCGTTCAGGATCTATTCCGGCCGCCAGTATTTCTATTGTTTTTTTCAAAACCATATTGGGAAATTCTGCAGACTGATAAATGCCGGTCAGGGCATGCAGATCAGCAATAAAAAAAATGCAGTCTTCTTTTTCCTGAAGATTTACCCAGTTTCTCACAGCTCCCAAATAATTCCCTATATGCATTTCGCCTGTCGGCTGAATACCGCTTAGTACGCGCATAAATTTATACTTCTATTACTACCGGTAAAATCATTGGTCTCCTTTCCGTTTTTGCATACAGAAAGTCTCCTATTTTATTCCTGATATTGTCTTTGACATAAACCCAGTTTACCGCTCCACCGGTGCCGGCTGATTTATTAACTATCTCAACCACCTTTTTTCTGGTTTCCGCCAGCAATTGTTTTGATTCGCGCAGATAAACGAACCCTCTTGATATGATATCCGGAGAATTCCTTATTTTCCCCGTATTTCTGTCCACTATTGCCACAATAACAAACATACCGTCTTTTGACAAAACCTGGCGGTCTCTCAAAACGACTTCTCCAACGTCGCCAACTCCCAATCCGTCAACCATGACATAGTTTGAAATAACAGGTTTCTTTTCAACGGAAATTTCCTTTTTATTAACATTTAGAATCTGACCATTTTCTATGACAGCTATATTCTTTTCGGGCATTCCCATTTCTCCTGCCAATTTTGCATGGTTGAACAACATTGAATATTGTCCGTGTATAGGCAAGAAGAATTTAGGCTTCATTATTTCATGCATTTGTTTTAACTCTTCTCTTTGGGCATGGCCTCCTGCGTGAATATCCATCATTTTGTAGTGATATACATTAACTCCCTGGCGGTAAAGTTCGTCTTTTAGAACCTGAACCGTTCTTTCATTTCCGGGAATAACAGATGAGGAAAAGATGACGGCATCTCCTTTTTTAAGCTCTATGAATTTATGCTCTTTATTGGCTATTCTCATTAAAACCGCCTGACCTTCTCCCTGGGCGCCCGTGCATATTAATAATGCTTTATTGTCGGGGTAATGGCTTAATTCCTTTGCCGGAATTAAAGTTCCTTTCTGCGCCTTTATATATCCCAGTTCTTTGCAGATTTCTACGTTGGTTCTCATTGAATAACCGTCAACCGCCACTTTTCTTCCGTATTTTTCGGCTAAGCTGATAAGCTGCTGAATTCTATTAATAAGCGAGCCGAAAGTGGCAGCTATTATTCTCCCTTCAGATTTTTTAAATATTTCTTCTAGGTTTTCCTGGATGTTTTTTTCTGAAAGAGAATGGCCTTCAGTTTCAGCTCCTGTGGAATCGGCCATTAAAAGTAATACACCGTTTTCTCCGATGGTCTTCAGTTTTTTAAAATCAGTCGGCAAATCGTTGACGGGATTGTCATCAAATTTAAAATCAGAAGTATGTACTAGATTGCCTACGGGTGTTTTTATAACAAGACCCATATTATCGGCTATATTGTGATTCTGTTTAAAGAATTCAATTTCAAAACATCCCAGCCTGACTCTGTCGCAGTTTTTCATTACTGTAATGTTAAGTTTCGGCTGGTAGGGGAAATCATCCTGTCTTTTAATAGTTATTGCCTTAGTGAGGCCTGAAGCGAAAAGCGGCGGATTTCCCAGTTTCTCAATAAGATAAGGAACTGCCCCTATATGGTCATAATGGCCATGAGTAAAGACCACGCCGACTATGTTTTTTTCTTTTCCTGCCAGATAGCTGATATTGGGTATGATAAAATCTATTCCAGGCATGTTTTCTTCAGGCATCCTGAATCCAATATCAATTATTAAAATATCCCTTCCATATTCAACAAGAGTCATATTGCGACCTACTTCTCCTAGTCCCCCTAAAGGGATAATTCTGATATTTTGCTGTTTTACTGTCTGTCTAATCATATAATTTTGTCCCGAAACTTTTTTAGTGTTTAGGATTTATAAAATGAGTTTTTAATTTCTATGGGACGTTAAGAGTCCTAATAGCAACGCTAAGCGTTGTGCCCGAGGGGAGAGTCGAACTCCCAAGCCCTTACGGGCATTAGCTCCTGAAGCTAACGTGTTTGCCAATTTCACCACCCGGGCGTGGTAACCTCTAAAACTATTTTATGTAAAAGTTAGCGCCTTAGTAAGCTTTAAACCTTGACTTCAAATAGCCTGAGGGTTTGTTTTAATTTCCATTACTGCTGAAGTTTATTTTTTATTTCATCCTGTAAACTGACTTTTATCGGATCTTTGCCATATTCCAAAGCCAGGTAATATGAAGCCCAATTAGAAAGGATAAGGCTTGAGAAAATCTTATATAAGATTTCTTTATCCGGCAAATCAATAACATATACGTCATTTCCCTTCTTAGTAATTATTTTTGCAGTCAATTTCATGCGTTCCAAAATCTTTTTATTTTCATTCACATCCCGCAGTATTATCACCGCAAGATTCTTTCCGTTTTCAAAACTGCTTATTTCATTGTGGTTTAGTTCCGGAAAATAATTAAAGTATGAGGGTGTTTTGGAATTCTCATTGAAATTAATTTTCCAGATTCTGGCAAGGTGTTTTAATTTTGCCGAAGAATAGATAAGAGGAATTTTATTCTTCAATTTTTTGGCCAGTATTTTTCCCTGGCTTTCCAATTTTGCCGGCTCTAAATTATTTTCCAGTTCCATAATTCCGCCTAATCCTTCCCTTATAAGTTCGCAATTAAGCAGTATTTTCATTAAAGCTGAAAAAAGGAATCCTTGGGCCAATCTGGTAGGGTAGTCTGACGGAATTAAAGCAAAAGGCACCTTATATTTTTTAGAAAGCCTGATTAATTTTCCTCCTGATGCAATAACCGCTATTGATAGTCCCTTTTTCTTCGCTTCTTCAAAGACACTCACAGTTTCCTCAGTTCCGCCTGAATTAGAAATACAAATTACCAATGTTCTCTCATCGGCAATATCCGGTAGGCCGTAATCGCGATGAATATACAGGGGCAAACCTATTTTCATTGCCTTAAGCCACATATCCAGAATATTTCCCGGCAGGGCGCTTCCTCCCATTCCGGCTATTAAGATAGAATCAAATTTTTTATTAAATTTTATGCCTTTTGCAACTTCAAAGCCAATCTTAAATTGAGTGGGCAATTCTAAGATCAGATTTCGCATATTGAATTTTTTGGTTTTTATTTCCATACTCTTTTTGTTTTAATAAACCAATTTTCTATTCCCAGCAGTCTTTTTGAAGGCTCTGCAATGTTTTTTTCTTCAACACCATTTATTTTCAGTGAAACGAAGTAAATATAGTCCGGACTGTAAAGGAATATGACAGGTGCGTCATTTATAATAATATTCTGGAATGATTCATAATTGGCGGCAATTTTATCATGATCAAGGCTTATTCTGGTTGCTTCTAGAAGATTATCCGCTGATTTTGATTCATAATTAGCCAGGTTTAACCCGGGATCCTTTATCTGAGAAGAATGCCAGAAGGGGAAAAGGTCTGGAATTGTTCCCAGTACTTCTCCAAAAAGCAGAGCTTCGTAATTTCTGGTTTTAATATAATCCTTTTCCAGATCGGAAACAGATACCGTGTTTATTTCCGTCTTAATTCCTATTAAATCCCATTGTTTTTTAATAAGTTTGGCTGTTTCTTCCATCAGCGGATCTTCAACCGTTGTCAAAATAATAGTAAGGTATTCCGGTTCTATTGCCTTATTACAGATCTCATTAAGCTTTATTCTCGTGGCCGGCCCCACTATTCCGTTGCCTTCTTTAAGATTGGATGGTTTCAAAATATCATCGGCATATTTTTCCTGGAAATTCTTCACCGCTTCATTGGTATCGTTGCCGAAGTAGCCGGTAATTTTTCCTCCGGGATAAATATCTTTATCCATGCTTAGGCAGGCTTGAAGGCCTTCCACTGCTTTTCCCTGACTACCGGTCTTAAGCTCTGTTTTAAAAGAATAAGTTGTTTGGGTTTGATATTTCACTAATTGCCCGTCTTTCTTCTCAAAACCAGCCTGTTTTATCAGAGATTCGGCTTGGACAAGATCAAATTGATAAGCAGATGAAGGAGGGTTGAATCCGAAGAATTCAGGCAATATCGGAGATTCAACAATATATCCTTTTCCTCCGATAATCTCATTTATAATTTCTTCTTTGTTTGTAGCGTAATTTAAGGCTTGTCTTATCAGATTATCTGAAAGAAATTTTGATTTTTTAGGATTCAGGAAGACGGCAAAATATCTCGGCCAAAGAAGAAGATATTCTTTGAATTTGTCATCGTTTGAAAATTTCAATATTTTTGAAGCTTCCAGCGAAAATCCGTCTATTTCATTTTTATTTACTGATTGGATTAATTCGTCCTCATTTTTAAAAAACTTGAATGAAACCTTCATTAAATTAGGAGTTTTTCCGAAATATCCCGGGAAAGCCGTCAGGTCAATTGACGAAACTGATATTCCGTCATTGGAATATTCTAGACTTTTGAATTTATAAGGGCCTGTGCCGATTGGTTTTAGGTTGTATACCGAGAGAGGGAAATTCTGCGCCGGAATGTCTGCCCAAATATGCTTTGGTATTATTTTCAAGGTCAATCTTTCCAGGAAAGCTGCGTAAGGCTTTTCCAGCTTGAAACGCACGCCGTTTTCGTTTTCTATTTTTTCCACTTCTATTCCAATCCAGTTCGCCCTTAAAGGGCTGCGGTAATCTGCATCTTGGATGGTTTTAATGGTGAAAATAATATCATCCGCTGAAAATTTTTCGCCATCGTGCCATAAAATATCGTTCTTAAGGTAAATTTCGTAAATTTTTCCTTCGCTGTCCAAATCTATTTTTTCCGCTAGGTCATTAACGATTTTGCCGGAAGAATCATATTTCATAATTCCGGAAAATATCGGTTCAACAATATCCCTGTCCGCATCAAAACTGGAGGAATAAATAGGATTTATGAAGCGCGGTTGTCCAACTAAACCTTCGGTGTATTTTCCTCCAAGCGCCGGTTTTATTTCCGTATTTCTAAAATAGAAGCTTTGAGAAAGATAAGCGAAGGATCCTATGAAAAGAATTGAAAGCGCTGTAAAAATAATTCTCTCTTTTTTATTCAGAGACAAAGGAAACCTTATTATCTGCCAAAAGGAAAGGCGGTTTTTAAAAACCATTCCGAAATATTTTCCAGCTTTTTTTCTAATATCCGAAAACCCGATTAAATTTTTCTCCGTATTTCCGCTTTTTGAATCGGAATCAGGAGATTCTGATTTATCCATGGATTAAAGAACCAGATTTAAAATAGAGAGAATAATGAAAACGGCGCCCAAGGCTATTGTTCCCCAGAAAAGTTTTTGCTGGACTCCTCTCAATGTGCCGTAGGATTCTCCGCCGCCGCCGAAAGTAGAACCTAAAGCCGTTCCTCTCTGTTGAAGGAGTACAAAAATAATAAAAAGAATTGAAATTATGATTTGAAGTACGCTTAAAAAAGCCATATTAAGAAGTTTTTCCTTTGCCCAGCAAAGACAGAAC